>JALSNL010000078.1 GCA_026987055.1 Melioribacteraceae bacterium
CTTACAAAGTAATGATGTTCTATCACTTTATGAAAATAAAGACGGATTATTATGGATAGGAACCGACAGAGGATTATCTAATTTTGATGGTAGAAACTTTATTAACTTTACCAAAGAACAAGGATTCCCGGATGCTGAGATTAGTGCAATTCAAGAAGATAGTTATGGCGATATTTGGCTTGGTTATTATACCAAAGGAATTTATAGATATAATGGCAATAAAGTTTACAAAGCAAAAGGTTTATCCAGTGATAATATCAGATCCGTATTAAAGGATAAAAGAGGAGACCTCTGGTTTGGTACTTTTGCCGGCGGTGTAAGCAGATTACCTGTCGATTGGTTTGAAATATATTCCCAAAAAGATGGAATGAATGATAATGCTGTATTTGCCATTGCCGAAGATAAAAACAATGCAATGTATTTTGGTCATTACGGACAAGGTGTATCGATTTTAGAAAATAATAAGTTTAAAATACTAACAAGAGGAAAAAACTTAAGAAGTAATAAATTAAGTTCAATACTTATAGATTCAAGAGACAGAAAATGGTATGGAACTTTTGATGGAATTACCGTTAATGCAAACAATAAAATATTTAATATCACAAAAGAAAATAATCTTATTAGTAATGAAGTATTAAAGATTTATGAAGATAAAAATGGCTATTTCTGGTTTTGTACAAACGGAGGTATTACAAAATTTGATACGGTTACAAACAAAGTAATTGTTAATTATGGTGCCGAACAAGGTTTTAAAGATACTTGGGTAAACGATGTTTTTGAAGAGGACAACGGAGTTTTTCTGTTTTCTACGGACAAATATGGTGTAAAAAAATTTGATGGTAAAAAGTTTGAAACAATTGATACCTCTAACGGATTATTATCAAATAGCGTTTTTTCCATATCAAAAGATCAATATAATAATTTATGGTTTGCAACCGAAGGAGGTGGTATTTGTAGGTTTGATGGTGAAAAATATACCAATATTACCGAAAAAGACGGGCTTTCTTCCAATGTATGTTATTTTGTATTAGAAGACGACACAAATTTATACATAGGAACTGTAAATGGTATTACAATTTTAGATAATAAATTGTATCAAACAAAAAAAGAACTGAAATTTAGTTATATCAGTAAAGACGAAGGAATCCCTTCCAAAGAACTTAACATGGGAGCTTTTTTTAAGGATAGTAAAGGTAATTTGTGGTTTGGTACACAGAAGGGTGTGTTTAAAATTAACCCGAAAAGAAAAGCTATTTCTGAAAATCCCCCTGTGTTTCTTTCGGAAATAAAAGTATCGGATGGGTTAAAAGAAAAATCTTTCAAAAATCTTATAAATAAGAAACTTGATAATAATCATAATAATATTTCATTTGAATTTTATAGTATTTCTTTTGCAAGACCGGAAGAGACAACTTTTCAATTTAAACTTGAAGGCATAGAGCAAAGATGGTCCGAAACAAAAAAACATTCGGTTTCTTACAGAGCACTTCCACCGGGGAATTATAAATTTTTAGTTAGAGCAAAAAATAGTGATGGTTTTATTGGCGAAGCTAAAGAATTAAGTTCTTTTACAATTGAACCTCCGTTTTATTCAACGTGGTGGTTTATTACTTTAGGTATTTTATCAAGTTTGCTTTTTGTTTATTCCATTTATTTTATAAAAACACAGCAAGTAAAAAAACGCAATAAAGTTCTAAGGGAAATGGTTCAACAGAGAACTCAAGAACTTGAAAAAGAAAAAAATAAATCTGATAAACTTTTGCATAATATTTTACCTTCCAGTTTAGTGGAAGAGTTGAAAATGCACGGAAAGGTAAAACCGAGAGAATTTAAAAATATATCAATAATGTTTACCGATTTTAAAGCATTTACTTATACAACTTCAGTACTTCCGGCAGAAGAATTGGTAGCCGAACTAAATGACATATTTAGTAAATTTGATATGATAATTGATAAATATGGTTTGGAAAAACTAAAAACCATTGGTGATTCATATATGGCAGCCTGCGGAATTCCTACCGAAGTAAAAGATCACGCTGTTAAAATAGTGTATGCTGCATTGGATTTTCAAAAAATTATTAAAGAAAGAAATAAAAAAGCTCCGATAAAATGGGAAATGAGACTTGGTATTCATTCCGGCAGTGTTGTTGCCGGTGTTGTGGGTTCCAAAAAATTTACTTATGATATTTGGGGCGATACTGTTAATATTGCCAGTAGAATGGAAAGCTCCGGTGAACCGGGTGAAATAAATATATCCGGTTATACATATATGTTAGTTCGTGATTATTTTGATTGTGAATATAGAGGCAAAATTAAAGCAAAAGGAAAAGGCAGCATTGATATGTACTTTGTAAAAAATGTTAATAGATTAAATATAAAAAAATATTCCGCTTCATCCGCTATAGTTGATAAAACACTTAAACAAACCACCTAAAAATTCGATTATAATTCATAATTGAATTTTACTATAAATAATTTTTAACTTAATTTATACACTTGACAAGTGAAATATGTCCATTTAATTAAATGTTGATATAAATCACATATTTTGAGGAATTAATGCGTTTAAAAGGAATATTCATTGTTTTCATTTTCTTGATTTTGGGTGGTTTTTCCCAATATTTTGGTCAAGATAGTAACAAAGTCTATTATAAAATTTATTTACAAAAACCTAAAGTAAACGGCTTTGCTCCAAAATTTGAAATTAGCAGTGGAGTTTTTAAAGAAGGTCAAGGTTTTGTAATTCCCGAAGCAGATTTATCAAAATCAATTTGGGCGGATTTTACGATGTTTCAAGATTTATTTAATGCTTTGGTCGGTGGATATTTTAGAATTGATTACGGAGCCATTGATAAAGATATTGTACTACGATTTTTTATACGTAATTTAGATACTGAGACCGGAAAATATAAGCCCGGAGGGGAAGATAATGATACATTATTCTCTTATTTTGAAATAGAAATTTGGGAACTTCCCGATTCCACTTACGATCCGGATGATCCATCCGGTTTACCCGATTCAAGTTATTTTCCTGTAGATAGCAGTTATTATTTTAATGAAGGAAAATATGCAAGATTAACCTTACCTAAATCGGATGCATTCCTTAATTTTTTAGATAGTGTTGGAATTGCTAGAGATGATTCATTATCATTTGCTTATATGCAATATGATGATTGGGATAGCAACGGAGTAAAAACAAATGATTGGAATGGTAACGGAATTGAAATAACAGATACACCGGATTCTATAACTTTTAAAGCAATACATTTATCAAAAGTTGGCGGGGGCAGAGGTAGAATTCATAAAAGAAGATTTGAAGATCCAACCGGTATAGAAAGAATTCAGGGAATTCCAACAGGGTTTAATTTGGAACAAAATTATCCTAATCCTTTTAATCCTACAACAACAATAAAATATTCTTTGCCCAAAGTAAAGACGTTGCAAGCAACTCAGCAAGTACAATTAAATGTTTATAATATACTTGGCGAAAAAGTTAGAACACTTGTAAACCAAGTGCAGTATGCCGGTAATTATGAAGTATCTTTTGATGCATCGGATTTACCAAGTGGAATTTATATATATACTTTACGAAGTAATAACTTAATACAAATACGTAAGATGATTCTTATGAAATAAAAAAAATTAAAGTTTAATTAAATAAAGAAAGATCCAGAGGAAAATATGTCACCCCAAGTTACAAAATTATCTCTCTTAATAATTATATTGTATAGTATTTTACTAAGTGGCTGTTTTGATCCGCCTGAAGATTTTGTTAGTCCAAGTTGGGATGTTGAAGTCAACATTCCGGTAACTTCCAAAGAGTTCTCTTTGATGGATATGGTAGAAAAAGACAGTTCACTTCTTAAATGGTATAAAGATCCGGAAAATTTAGGATTGTTATATTTTAGTGATACAACTAAGTTTGAAACAATTAGAATAGAAGACAAACTTAAAATTGACGGATTTAACACTTCTTTTTCTCAAACATTAGGTACAATAAAAATTCCTGTTCCCGTTCCATCGGCAGCAGAAATTAATGTAGCAACGTGGGCGCCGCAAATTATACCCGGTACAAAACAAGTATTTCCCGAACAAGAAGGAGATGTTGAAATTCCCTTTGGCGGATTACAAACAATTAAATCTATTAAACTTGATGAAGGAAGTTTAACTATTTATGTTTTAAATGATTTACCGGTAGATATTGTTTTACGTGGAGTTAAAATTAAAAATGCTATTGATGGTAGTATTATTGCAGAAAGACCAAATTCTCCCAGTAAATGGTTAACAATACCTCCTTACAAGTTAGATTCTCTGGAATTTGATATAAGCGGAAAAACTATACTGGATTCCCTGGAATATGTTGGTACAATATATTCCCCTGGAAGTAACGGACAAGAAGTAATGGTTTTGCAAGATGCTATAACTCAGGTTTTAGCAGTCTTCAATAATTTGGTTATTGCAGAAGCAAGTGCTCCTTTACCTGTACAAAGATTAGATTTTACGGAAAATGTAAAAATTAGTGATTCTACAAAAATTGAATCAGTAGTTATACACCAAGGAAGAATCAATCTTAATATTAACAATAATATGGATGTAGCATTATCAGCAAATGTTAAATTCGATAATTTATTTGATGCAAATGGTAATCCTTATGTTTTAGATTTATCATTA
>JALSNL010000079.1 GCA_026987055.1 Melioribacteraceae bacterium
CAATATTGCTAAAGCAAATGCAATATCGGTAGCCATTGGTATGCCCCATCCTTTAACAGTATTAGGATTCTGATTTAAAATTAGAAATAAAGCAACCGGAACCAAAACTCCACCCAATGCTCCAATCAAAGGGAAAGCAGCTTTTTTTAAAGTATTTATTTCACCAATCAGTAATTCTCTTTTTAATTCCAGCCCAATTAAAAAGAAAAAGATTGCCATTAAACCGTCATTAATCCAAAGAATTAAAGGCTTTTTTAATTCAAAATCTTGAAAAGATATACCAAGTTTGTATTGCCAAACGGACGTGTAGTATTCGCTCCAAGTGGAATTTGCCCAAACTAAAGCAATAATAGTGGCACTGAAAAGTAAGAAGCCGGCAAAATTTTCGGTTTTTACAAATCTTTGAAATGGAGTAAGTATTTTTTTTATCATAATTAAGTTTTTGAGTTTCCTAAATTATTTGTTAACTGTTTTTTATAGTATTGTAAAACTAAGGACTAATTTTTTTGTAGCAATTTCTGACTAAATCTAAGTTTACCAGGAAATAGGGTCAAGTTCAAATAGCAAAAAAATGACAAAGAGATTGCTGCTAAGTATTATCACTTTTCATTTTCAATATAATGTTAGATTTGATTTTAATCAACAAATAAACAAAACAATATCCTTTTAGATATATCCGGATGGGATTGGTTTATTTTAGTGTAGTGAGAAAGTAAAATGCCGGTGTTGTATCATTTATTTTCCAAGCTTTAAAATTCTTACGGCACCTTGAATAACAAGAACAAAAACTATGGTCCCAATTATCAAATCCGGTTTGTTGGAGTTAAGCAAGTTTACCAAGATTCCCGCAAATATTACTCCAAGATTAATTATAACATCGTTAGATGTAAAAATCATGCTTGCTTGCATGTGGGCTTCATTACTTTTGGATTTCTGAAGTAAATAAAGGCAAATACCATTAGCCAGCAAAGCTAATATTGAAACAATAATCATAGTTTGAAAATTGGGCAATGATTCCGAGCCGAGAAATCTTCTTATTACTTCCGCAAAACCAATAACGGCAAGTAGTATTTGAAAATAACCGGATAGTTTTGCAATTTTCTTTTTTCTTAAAATTGTTCCACCCACGGCGAAAATACTTAACCCGTAAACAAAGGAATCCGCAAGCATATCAAGACTATCGGCAACAAGTCCCATTGATTTTGAGAACAATCCTGTAGCCATTTCAATTATAAAGAAAGCAAAATTTATATATAGTACAATCCAAAGAAGTTTCCTTTGATTTTTATCCTCTTCAATTTTAAAATCAGTTATATCTTCTGTGTTTAACTTTTTCCCTCCCAAATTAAGTTCGTCAATAGCCGGCTCAATTATATCCATTCCTTCATCATGAATTACAGTTAGTTTTCTATTTGGAATATCAAATTCCAAATTTTTTATATTAACAATATCACTTAATTTCATGCGTATTAAATTTTCTTCGGACGGACAATCCATTTTTGTTATTTCAAATATTGTTTTTTTCATCTGATATTTTTTAGATTTTTATACATAATTTGTGAATGCCGGATTATAGACAGCGGCTACTTTTAGTTGTTTACAAAAAATTCTTTTGTGTGTTGCTAAATCAAATGTTAAGGTTTAATTTGTAAATAATTTGCTATAAAACTAATTACTAAATTTAAAACCTAAATCACTAAGAATAATTTTTGCTTGTCGAGCAATATTTTTCGATTCGAAAGAAAGTCTGAAAGTTCCGCCGGTACCTTCTCTTATTTTCAAAAGTTCAATATCTTTAATATTAATTCCGGCTTCAAAAAGTTTTGTGGAAATTTTACTTATTACTCCCGGTTCATCTTTAACAAAAATAAAAATATCATAAACAGGTGTAAGAAACCCTTTTGTATTTTGAGGAATTTCATCTCTGCTTTCGGCGGCGGATAAAAAATATTTATTTAATTGTTCAAAATTATTTCCGGCAATCCATTTATTAATTTTATTTAATTCGAATGAAAATTTGTCTAACGCCGTTAGAATTTGATTTTTATTTTTATCAATAACAGATTCCCAAATATTAAAATCACTTGAGGCAATTCTTGTCATATCTCTAAAACCGCCGGCAGCAAGATCCAAAAAGTTGTAGTTATCCGTTTTCAACGAAGCCGTATTTACCAAAGCCACTGAAAGCAGCTGTGGAAGGTGACTTACACTTGCAGCAATTACATCGTGTTGTTTTGGCGGAATATGTAAAATGTTTGCTCCAAGCAATTCAATGATTTCTCGGAAAGCGGAATATTTTTCAAGGCTCAGATCTTCGGTTACAATATAAACAGAATTTTCAAAAAGCAAAGGGTCGGAATTAATATAACCTCCAACTTCTTTGCCTGTCATTGGATGACCTCCAATGTATGTTCCTTTTCTTTTATGTTTATCCCATTCGTTTTTAAAAACCAGCTTAACGCCGGAAACATCGGTAATAATGGTTTCATCTTGCAGTTCGGGAATAAGTTGTTTGAAAACATCCAAGTTTATTTCCAAAGGAAGACATAAAAATATTAAATCGGTCTCAATTGCTTCGTGCGGAGATGCAAAAATATTGTCGATTATATTTTCATCTTTTGCTTTATTCAATACTTCTCTTTTATCGAATGCACTAATATTGAAATTACGGTTTTTGCTTTTCAATGCTTTTGCAATTGAACCGCCAATTAAACCCAGTCCGATAATTGATATGTTACGAATTTGTTTTTTCATATTTTGTTGAAAAATAGCATTCGACTAAAAAGTAGTTAACTAAAGGAAAAACGGTTTAAATAGTTTTTCCAATAGCTGTAGCAATAGTTCTCATTTCATTTACTAAGTTTAAATAAGTTTCGGGCAACAATGCTTGAGGTCCATCGGAGAAAGCATTTTCGGGGTCGTGATGAATCTCAATCATTAGTCCGTCTGCTCCAACAGCAACAGCAGCACGTGCCAAAGGAGGAACTTGGTCTCTTAACCCGATTGCATGAGACGGATCTGCAATAACAGGTAAATGGCTTTTATTATGTACAACCGGAATTGCAGAAAGATCGAATGTATTGCGCGTATATTTTTCAAAAGTTCTAATACCTCTTTCGCAAAGTATTACATCTTTGTTTCCGCCGGCAAGAATATATTCGGCAGACATTAACCATTCTTCAATAGTTGCAGAAAGACCTCGTTTTAACATTACAGGAATTCTTGTAGTGGAAAGCTCTTTTAATAAAGAGAAGTTCTGCATATTCCGAGCACCAACTTGGAAAATATCGGCATACTTTGCAATTAAATCAATTTGATTTATCTGCATTACTTCTGTAATAACCAAAAGCCCAAATTCATCAGCGGCTTTTCTCATAAGTTTCAAACCTTCTTCGCCCATTCCTTGAAAAGAATAAGGAGAAGAGCGCGGTTTAAAAGCTCCGCCGCGTAATATTTTTGCTCCGGATTTTGCGACAACTTCCGCCAATTTAAAAATCTGTTCTTCACCTTCCACAGAGCAAGGTCCTATCATAAGAGCAAGTTTATCGCCCCCGATTTCTACATCTTTAATTTTTACAATTGATTTATCTTCTTTAAAACTCCTGCTTGCCAATTTAAATGGATAAGTAACGCGATACACATCTGCCACACCTTCAAGTATTTTTACTTTACGAATGTCGAAACCGGGTTTAACGCCAATTGCACCAAGTATTGTTCTAACAGCTCCTTTGGATTCGTGAATTTCAAAACCGAAATCGTGAAGATGATCTTTTATATTACTTATTTGTTGTTCGGTAGCATTATTTTCCAAAATAATTACCATTTTTCTATCCTTTTATTTGAATATGATTAAAATGTATTGATAAAATATTTAAAACAATAAGTTACAATTTTACTATGATAAATAAGAAGCCTTTTTTTTCGTTTTGATTCTAAGCACATTTTTCAATTTATTTTTACAATAAAATGTAAATCTATTCGTGAAACTTTTTTTCTCCGGCAGTAATAGCCAAATCCAAATAATCTTTATCGGAAGGAATGGCGCATGAGTATTCGTGACTGTAAGCACAGTAAGGATTAAATGCCAAATTAAAATCAATTGTGTAAACAAAGTTTGTATCGGGATTATATTCAAATTCCAAGTAACGTCCCACTTCATAGCTTTCTTTTCCGGTTGTCTTATCGGTAAACCAAATACTAAAATAGGTTTTGTTATTTTTCCCTTCGTTTTTGTAAACATCAATTTTATAATTTTTATCGTCTTTACCGAAAGTCAAATAACCGAAACGTATTGATGCTCTTTCTTCTCCTTTGGTTCCGAATATGGAAAGATGTTCTTTGTTTTTATATTCTACAAGTTTACTTTTGAAAACGAATCCGGGATCAATATCAAAATAATTCAACGGATGAAATTTTACTTTTCCTTTGTAATTAAAAGGGGATTCGTTAGAGCTTTTCATCCATTCATCGGTTTCTGCACGATGTTTTTTTATTTTGGCAATATAACCGGAATAATCAGCATGATTGTTTTGGCTCTTACCGCAACTGTTTAGTAAACCGGTAACGAGCAGAAAGGAAATTATTAAACAGACATTAACTTTAACTTTCATTCTTTATCCTTTTTCACTTTTTTCTTTAGTTCACTTAGTCTGTTTAATGCTTCCAAAG
>JALSNL010000080.1 GCA_026987055.1 Melioribacteraceae bacterium
TATGTAATAATCTTCATACTTGTCAAGTTTTTTATCAACGTAAGCAAGTCGCCAAAGATTTTTTACAATCTCGTATTTTTCTTCTTCACTTAACTTTTCATTAATAATCTCGGTAAACTCGTAAGCGCTTACGGATTTTTCAATTTGTTGCTGCGATAATTCAAATAATTTATCTATTTCTTCATCGGTAAGTTTGAAATTAGCTTTCATTAACTCAATTATTCTTTTTCTTTCTTCATGGCTGAAATCATCATCTGCATTAGCAAGTTCCAAGAATAACGCACAAGATGCAATTTGTATCGCTTTATTATCATCATGTTCTGTCGATTGTTTATTATTTTTATTATTTGAAAATATTTCTTTGAAAAAATCTAACATAAAACCGGTCCTTTTTTTATTCGGGTAAAAATTCTTTGGGTGTATTATTATCTATGATTTCCTTTTTTAAAGGAGGACGTTCGTAAATAATAGTAAGTTCCCTGTATATTTGTGGTAAATTATTGTCTAATTGTTCCCAAGAAAATCTCCAAGTCCAATTACCGCCAAGTTTTCCCGGAAAATTCATTCTTGCTTCGGAACCTAAATTTAAAATATCTTGCAATGGAATAATAACAAAATTTGCAACCGAAGCATAGGCTGTTTTTATTAACTTAAAAGTTAAATCATCTTCATAATAATCCAAATATTTTTGTGCCCATTCAAAAATACCGGAGTTATTTTGTTTTTCCTTTTCAAAAAATCCTTTTGTAGTATCATTATCGTGAGAACCTGTATAAACCACACAGTTCTTAATATGATTATGCGGAAGAAATTTTTTATCTCCGTTTTCACCAAATGCAAATTGCAGAATTTTCATACCGGGAAAGTTAAAATCATCTCGTAATTTTTCAACAGATTCGGTTATGATTCCAAGATCTTCGGCTAAAATAGGCAAATCGCCCATTTCTTTTTTTATTATTGAGAATAATTTATGTCCTGGTGCTTTAATCCATTTTCCATGTTCGGCGGTTTTAGCATCACCGGGAATTTCCCAATAAGCATCAAATCCTCTGAAGTGATCTATGCGGATAATATCTACAAATTCCAACACTTTTTTAATCCGTTTTTGCCACCATGCAAAATTGTCTTTTTCCATTTCATTCCATTTGTAAAGCGGATTTCCCCAAAGCTGCCCGGTAGGACTAAAATAATCCGGCGGAACACCGGCAACCGAAAGCAATTTACCTTTTTCATCTACCGAAAAAAGATGTTTATTTGCCCAAAGGTCAGCGCTATCGTAAGCTATAAAAATCGGAATATCACCTATTATTTTAATTCCTTTTTCATTTGCGTATTTTTTCAGATTTGCCCATTGTTTGTGAAATGTAAATTGTAAAAATTTATAGTAATCAACCTCATCTTTTAGTTTTGTTTGCCATTTTTCAACAGCTCCGGCTAATCTAAATGCAATATCATTTTCCCATTCTGTCCATAATTTGCCGTTATGATATTCTTTTACCGCCATAAATAGTGCAAAATCTTCTAACCACTCTTTATTAGAATTAACAAAGTTTTTGTATTCGGTTGAAAAAACAACATCGGAATTTTTAAAATTCCGGTATGCTTTATAAAGCAATGTATTCTTTACTTTTATTAATTCCCCGAAATTAATTTGATGTTTATCAAATTTAGGGAATGTATCTAAATCTACGGAAGATAGAATACCATCTTCAATTAAAAGTTCAAAACTTATTAATAGTGGATTACCTGCAAAAGCTGAAAAAGACTGATAAGGAGAATCTCCGTAACCGGTAGGTCCTAATGGAAAAATTTGCCAAAGTTTTTGTCCGCTGTGAACTAAAAAATCTATAAAATTGAAAGCTTCCTTCCCTATTGTTCCAATTCCGTAATTACCAGGTAATGAAGTTGGATGTAACAATATTCCCGCAACTCGTTCAAATTTCATATATTTAATCCTTAAATAACTTATATTTTATTTAAATAGAAAAAAACAACTTAAAATCAATATTGAAAATAAATATTTTTTTTATATTTTCACGTATCTAAAATAAAGCAAATTTTATTAAGGATTTGTGTTATTTTTTTATTTTTTTTGTTGGATTTTTTAACCAATTGATTTATTTTAGAAGCCCGTTCTTAAATAGTTATTTAGACTACATTCTGCTGCTATTTTGGGGAAAATCGATATTGGGGGGAAGGATCAATATTGGTTAGCATACCACTATTAATTTATTTAGATTAGTATTTAGTCACACTTTAAAATTTGAGGTATCAATGAAAATTTCTCGTCTCTTTACTTCTGCAGAAAAAGACCCGTTGGATGGTATTGAATTTGTAAAACGAACATCGGAAATTAAAAATCCCGATGGAACAACTGTTTTCAAAATGGAAGATGTTAATGTTCCAAAATCATGGTCGCAAGTAGCAACAGATATAATTACACAAAAATATTTTAGAAAAGCCGGTGTTCCCAAACTTTTGAAGAAACAAAAAGAAAAGGGAATTCCCAAATGGTTACAGCCATCAACTGCAGATGACGAGTTATTAAGTGAATTAAAAGAAAATGATAGATACGGAAGTGAAACAGATTCAAGACAAGTATTTAACAGATTAGCCGGAACTTGGACTTATTGGGGTTGGAAAGCCAATTATTTTGATACGGAAGAAGATGCCAAAGCATTTTACGATGAATTAGTTTATATGTTGGCAAATCAAATGGCAGCTCCAAATAGTCCGCAATGGTTTAATACCGGTTTATTTTGGGCTTATGGAATAAACGGACCTTCACAAGGTCATTATTATGTTGATTACAAAACAGGTGTATTAACAGAATCTAAAGATGCATACACACATCCTCAACCGCACGCTTGTTTTATTCAATCAATTAGTGACGATTTGGTTAACGAAGGCGGAATTATGGATTTGTGGACGCGTGAAGCCAGACTATTTAAGTATGGTTCTGGCACGGGCACAAATTTTTCTAATGTAAGAGGAAAAGATGAACCGTTAAGCGGTGGCGGAAAATCTTCCGGATTAATGTCTTTCTTAAAAATCGGTGATAAAGCTGCCGGTGCTATAAAATCCGGTGGAACAACAAGACGTGCCGCAAAAATGGTTACTTTAGATATTGATCATCCGGATATTGAAGAATTTATAAATTGGAAAGCTGTTGAAGAACAAAAAGTTGCCGCTTTGGTAACCGGTTCCAAACTTTGTAATTTCCATCTAAACAATATAATTAAAGCTTGTTATGCGGAACATCCGGAAAATGACAGATTTAATAAAAAAAGTAATAAAAAACTAAGAGCAGCCATTCACGAAGCTACAAAATCAGCTATTCCGCAAAATTATATAGAACGTGTTATTCAGCTTGCTAAATTAGGTTTTACTTCAATTGAATTTCCGGAATATAATACAGATTGGAACTCCGAAGCTTATGCAACTGTTTCCGGTCAAAATTCAAATAACTCCGTAAGAGTTACAAATAGCTTTATGCAAGCAGTTACGGATGATGCTGATTGGAATTTATATTGGAGAGTTGAACTTGAAAAATCAGCTAAAGAAAATAGGGAACCTAAAGCATGCAAAACATTAAAAGCTCGTGATCTTTGGGAGCAAATTGGTTTTGCCGCATGGTCTTCCGCTGATCCGGGGCTGCAATATGATACAACAATAAATGAATGGCACACTTGCGCAAATGACGGACGTATAAAAGGTTCCAATCCATGTAGCGAATATATGTTTTTAGATGATACCGCATGTAATTTAGCATCCATGAACTTAGTTAAGTTTTATGATGATGAAAAAGCAACATTTAAAATCAAAGAGTTCAGACATGCTACAAAGCTTTGGACAATTGTATTGGAAATAAGTGTTTTAATGGCACAATTTCCAAGCAAAGAAGTTGCACAAAACAGTTATGATTATAGAACGCTCGGTTTAGGTTACGCAAATATCGGTTCTCTGCTTATGAGACAAGGAATTCCTTATGACAGTAAAGAAGCCCAAGCAATTACCGGGGCAATTACTGCAATAATGCATTTGAAAGCTTATACTACTTCGGCGGAAATGGCTAAAGAGTTTGGGCCTTTTGCAAGATACGAAGCTAATAAAGAAATTATGCTTAAGGTTATAAGAAACCATAAAAGAGCAGCATTTAATGTACCTGACGAAGAATATGAAGATTTAACAATTTTCCCTCAAGGAATTGATGCTAAGTATTGTCCATCGGATTTACTTAAAGCTGCCCAACATGATGCAAAAATTGCCGAAGAATATAGTAGAAAATATGGATTGAGAAATGCTCAAGTTACAACAATAGCTCCTACAGGTACAATAGGTCTTGTAATGGATTGCGATACAACCGGAATTGAACCGGACTATGCTTTAGTCAAATTCAAAAAATTAGCCGGAGGTGGTTATTTTAAAATTATTAATCAATCCATTCCGCCGGCATTAAAAAGTTTAGGTTATAATCAAGAACAAATTACCGAAATTGTAAAATATGCAAAAGGTACCGGAACATTAGACGGATGTACTTATATTAACAAAGAATCACTAAAAGCAAAAGGTTTTACAGATGAGCTACTATTTAAGATTGAATCTATGCTGCCATCTGTTTTTGATTTATCATTTGCAATTAATAGATATACACTAGGTGATGATTT
>JALSNL010000081.1 GCA_026987055.1 Melioribacteraceae bacterium
TGTTGCTGTTGGTATAGGAATGCTTTTAGATAATGCTATAATTGTTCTTGAAAATATTGTCCGGCATAACGATTCCGGTATGCCTCTGCACCGTGCGGCATTAACCGGTACGGAAGAAGTAACAATGCCGATTGTTGCATCAACTTTAACAACATTGGCGGTATTTGTTCCTTTGTTATTTATTAAAGGCATTGCCGGTGAATTGTTTGAAGACCAATCGTATGCAATTATATTTTCATTAAGCGCTTCCATTGTTGCTTCAATTACATTAATTCCAATGCTTGCATCAAGACGACAAAAATTTAATTTTGCGAATAAAGAAGAATATAATAAAGATTACATTAAACTTAAATATTATAAAAGCAAATCAATAATATATAAAATATTATTCTGGATTAAATTTCCGTTTATAGCAGTTGTAAAATCCGTTTTATTGCTTACGGTTAAATTATCTCTTTTTATATCGGAATTGTTTAACAAGATATTCGGTAAGTTTTTTAATATTGTAAACGGATGGTTAAATCGTTTTATGGATATTTATGAAAGATTGCTGGAATGGTCTTTGGATAACCGGAAAAAAGTACTTACGGTTACTTTGGTTTTACTAATTATGGCAATATTTGCTGCTATAGAAATGAAAAAAGAATTTATTCCGCCGGCGCCTCAAAGTGAATTTATTATTGAATTGGACTATCCCAAAGGAACTTCGCTTAAAGGTAACGCACAGTTAACTTCCAAAATTGAACGTGCTGTTTTAAGATTAAAGCATGTTACCGATGTCGTCTCGAATATTGGAAGGGTTAACGAATTTGATTTCCTAAATAAAAATCAAATGGATATTAATAAAACAAATATGATAGTTAAGTTGGATTCGTATAAAAATTATTATGATGTAAAGGAAAAGTTAGCGGGGATTTTTAAAAATCTCGGTAGAACAAAATATTCATTTAAAGAAGTAAAAACAACATATTCGGAATTAATTAATCCCACTGAAAACGATATTGTAATAAAGATTAAAAATAAAAATTTGGCGGCGGCTTATAAAACTGCAGGACTGTTCCTTAAAAAAGTAAAAACGGAAAAGACCAAAGGTATATCCGATTTTAGATTAGGCGTTGAGAAGGGAACTCCCGAATATATTATAACTATTAATAGAGCAAAATGTGCTTCGCATGGCGTAAACGTTTCGGACGTTGCCGGGCGAATTGTATATTTGGTTAAAGGAATGAAAGCTACTTCTTTTTCCGATTTCGATAAAAAAATTAATATTGTTTTAAGAACGCCGGAAAATTATAGGAATAATATTCAAAATATACTAAACGGATATATAAAGCTGAACGGTAAAGAATTGCTTGTTAAAGATGTAATAGATTATAAATTTACCGAAAGCTACAATGAAATATGGCACGAGAACCAGACAAGAACCGTTTTTCTTTATGCGGATATAAATAATATCAATTTGGATAATGCCGTTGCAAAACTTAAAAAAGTTGAAAGCTCTTTGCCGAAAACCGCCGGGCAGACAATAACAATCGGCGGTGCTAATGAGGAAATACGCTCTTCTTTTTCCAACTTGTATATTTCACTTTTAATTTCGATATTTTTAATGTACATGGTTTTGGCAATGGAATTTGAATCGTTTCTATTTCCGTTTATTATTATTTTATCCGTTCCTATGGGACTTATAGGCGGTATTCTTGCCTTGTTTTTATTGGGTCAAAGTATAAACGTAATTTCGTTAATAGGTTTAATTATTTTAATCGGTATTGCAAATAACGATGCGGTTGTAAAAGTGGAATTTATAATGAGAAAAAGAATGGAAGGTCATTCTCTACGGGAAGCTATTATTCAAGCCGGTAAAGACAGATTCCGTCCGATTGTGATGACGTCATTAACAACAATATTCGGACTTGTTCCTATGATTTTAGGTTTAGGTGCGGGAGCTCAATTAAGAAAATCATTATCAATTGCAATTGCCGGTGGTTTGGTAACTTCAACATTATTAACTTTAATTATTATTCCCGTATTTTATTCTTATATGGAAAAATGGTCAAGAAAGAAAATTAAAAACGATTTTTAATTATGTAGGATTATTAAAATTAAAACTCACTTGAGAGGGGAG
Source organism: Melioribacteraceae bacterium (assembly GCA_026987055.1). GTDB lineage: Bacteria > Bacteroidota > Ignavibacteria > Ignavibacteriales > Melioribacteraceae > JALSNL01. The sequence goes on from JALSNL010000081.1 coordinate 2,123, forward strand.
TTAGGGGTGTGTTAAAAATATGCGAAAAAAAATAATATCTTATAATGTAGAACTAAAATAGTCGGAAGTTAATTTTGTTTACCAAAAACCAAATTAGGAACTAATGCCATGTGTGATGTCGTAAAACTATTAAAAACACAAACTGAAAAATCTGTAATAAGTACCGCAGACTTTCCAGTCTGCAAATATGATAAATAGCATATTATAAGATATTTCATTTATGACACTATATCATTAAAACTTAAATATTAAAAACAAAAATAATAGAAAATTAAAATGAAAATCAAATTAAAATACGTTGTAACGGCTTTGGTAATTATTGTATTGGGAATAATTGCATATTCGTTCATTCCTACAAGTAACAAGGACAAAAAAGAATTTAAAAATGTAAGTATGGATTATGGCAAACTTGACGAAATTATTTTTAATGTAAAAACTTCCAAAGTTATAGAAGGAGATTTAATAGAAAAAATTTCTGCAAACGGAACGGTAAAAGCAGATAAAGAATTGGATGTTGTTTCCAACATAAAAGGTATTATAGAAAAGATAAATATTTATGAAGGGAAGTATGTTAATAAAAATGACCTGCTTATAAAATTAGATGACAGAGAACAAGTTATTGCGGTAAAAGAGGCACAGGATAAACTTATAGAAGCTAAAGTTGAATACGGTTTTTTAACTAAAGAAGCTCCGAGCGATACAATAAAAAACAAAAAAGCTGAAAGAATTGAAAATGAAATTATTCTTTTGGAAAAAAAATTTAAGGATGGTAATATTTCCGAAAGTGAATATAACAAAAGAAAAAATGATCTTGATATGAAACTAATTTTTACCGGTGCCAAGCGAAATGATTTGATCCTTAATAAAAGCGGTTATTCGCGTGCAATTAATATGTTTGATAGAGCTAAACTAAATTTATCATACACGGAAATTAAAGCTCCTTTTAGCGGAGTAATTGGTGATTTTAATTTGGTTGTCGGTCAACATATAACTGCTAATTCCAAGTTATTTAAATTATTTGATATATATAATCTAAGACTATACGTAAATGTTCTTGAAGATGAAATAGACAAAATAAAAGTAGGCAATATTGTAAGTATAAAAATAAATGCTATACCCGGTAAAGAATATTTCGGGAAGGTAATTTTTGTTAGTCCTTATGTTAATCCCGATACAAAGACAGGCACTGTTGTTATTCGAATTAAAAATAAGGATAAAAGAATTAAACCCGGAATGTACGCAAATGCGAATATTGAAGTTAAAAGATTACATAACAGAATCTTAATACCTAAAGAAGCGTTGCTGGTACGTGATAAAAGAAATCTTGTTTTTACGGTTGAAGATAGTCTTGCCAAATGGAAGTATGTTGATATTGGTGAACAAAACGACAAGTACATTGAAATATTAAAAGGAGTAAATGCCGGTGATAATGTGATTGTTAAAGGACAGTTTAATCTGGCACACGATGCGAAGGTTAAGGTTAGAAATTAGAACTTAGAATTTAGATCTTAGAAATTAGAAGAGAAAATGTATAAATTAAAAATTTGGAGGTAGTCAGATGAACTATGATTTGAAGAAAAGAACTTTCGGTTTTGCAATTGATATTATTGATTTAGTTGAATTATTACCAAAGAATAATGCTACAAATGTTATTTCATATCAATTGTTAAAGTGCGGAACTTTGGCCAGTGCAAATTATAAAGCTGCAAAAAGAGCTAGAAGTGATAAAGAGTTTATTGCAAAAGTAAATATTGTTTTGGAAGAAGCTGATGAAACTTTATTTTGGTTAGAAATAATAAAAACTAAAAATTGGATTGATACTGTTATCATTGAAAGATTATTAAAAGAAGCAGACGAATTAACGGCGATTTTTGTTAGTACTTTAAAAACTATGAATAGTAAAAGAAGTTAGAACTTAGAAATTAGAACTTAGAAGGTAGAATGGGAAAGGAATATGAAAATAATACAATTATGCCGGAGATAATTTATTAAAATAAAAACCTTTATTATTCAAATACAAACTAATTCTATTAAACAGGCAGTAATAAGCAGATAGTGTTTCTTAACCCACCTAACCCTCTCTTTACAAAAAGGGAGCTATCCTCTGATATAGAGGAGGTTGTGCTTTGCCTGTCTGTTGTATGGCGTGGTGAGATTGGGTTTTTATATATTTCTGAGTTATTATAAATAATTAATTACAATTAGTAGCCGTTGGATTAGTATATACAATACCAAATTCTAAGATCTAATTTCCAAATTCAATATGAAAAAGATTTTTTACATATTTTTATCCCGACCTGTAACGGTAAGTATGGTTTTCATATCTGTTGTTATATTGGGTTTAATATCAGTCTATAATCTTCCTCTTGAATTATCACCTCATGCGGAATTTCCAAAATTAACGGTAACAACAAGCTGGAACGGAGTTTCACCGGAAGTAATTGAAGCATATTTAACATCACCGATAGAATCTCAATTAGCGGGAATAAAAGGAGTAAAAAAAATATCTTCCCGTTCTTCCGAAGGAATC
>JALSNL010000082.1 GCA_026987055.1 Melioribacteraceae bacterium
TATGCGGAATAGACTCAAAAGCTTCCGAGAATTCTTTGTATCTATCGGTGAAAAATTTTTTGCTGTAAACGTAAACGGGGGTTCCGGTTTCGGCAGCAATATTTTCCAACGACACATCTTCGCAGAAAAGTTTATTGTTTTTGTATGTAAAGTAATTGGAATCGAAATATTTCATAAATTTCCCTAATAATCACAAATGAATTTTGAAATATTAGAAAATATATTATTAAAAGGAAATTTAAAAATATGTTCTATATAAATAGTACGGCCGAATGAATTAAATTAGATTTATAATTCAGTGAAAAGCCCGTGAACTCTTTTGTTTCAAATCTTTCTTCTATTCCAACACCAACGCCATCAAATTCCTTTTTTTCTATGGAATCAAATTTATTGAAGAAATTAACAATTACATTTGAAGCTTCTTCTTGTGAAATAGTGTTATCAGATTTTTTTAGGTGATAAGCCTCTAAAGCAACTCCTTTTAAAAGTTTTGGAAAATATTCCGTATAAACCTCACCTTTATTAAAAATATCAATTGTAATAAGATTTTTGCGTACAAAAATAGCTATACCGTTGCATTCTTTTTTAGGGTCAAACAGTTTAATAAATTTATCGAAAGTATCTTTTTTCTCATTATAAATATCTGAAAGATTTGAAGTTGGAGAATAGCTATGGTGCAAATTTGAAAACCCTTGAACATTTTCCCAAACTTCACTTTGGTCAGCCATAAAATTTTCACCTGCATATAGACTTTCCTTTACACTTATAGCTTTTTGCTTTCTTATTTCAAAAGGAGCAACATAATCTGCGTCATAAAACTTTTCGGAAATGGAACTCCATCTTCCTTGTTCCACACAACTAACCGGTAGGATTGTTTTACTTGCCGGAGCTAAAAGCACAGAGGTGTTTAAAACTCTATTTTGTTTTGCTCCTTCAAGAATATCTCCATCCATAATGAAAACATACTGGCGGGATTTATTGGTAACAATAAGATTATTAACATCGCCGTCTTCATCAAGCTCTTTAATTTCAATATATTTATTTTTTAGAGCCGTAGAAACACTTATATAATCAAAAGTATCTTTTTGATTAGTTGAAAATTGAACTATTGATAATTCTTTTTCGGTTTGGAAATTTTGTATGTTAATCATATATTCTCCTTTAATTTATATTAATCTCAATTTTTCCTTCTTTCCCTGAATAAGTATTTTTTGTACTATTTTTCCACTTAAAACGTACACAAAAATTAATTTCGCTAATTTGTACTAATTTCAAAATATGGATACAAGATAGAGAAGCATCTTGTCTGGTTATCCAAACATTAAGTTCTTCAATATAAGTTGGCTGTTTATTGCTAATAGGTTTTTCGGTTGATATTTTAAAACCACTTATTTTACTTAATTTTTCAATAGAATAATTATTTTTTTCTTGAGCTTGTACAATTGCTAGAGATGCTAATCCAATCCAACTATAACCTCTTTCACGTTTTTTTAGTTTAACATTGTTGACCTTTGCAGCAAGTATTTTTGTTCCCTCTAGAATTTTTTTATTGCGGTTAGTTAGAATTTCTTCCGGTTTTAATCTTATTAAATTATTTTTATTTGTTGAAGATATATTTTTATTTTTAAGGTAAAACTGTAAAATTCTGTCGATAACATTTTCAGGAGTATCAACAAACGGTTCAGCTAGTTGTTGAAGTTTCTTAAATAAGGTATCAGATATTTTAATTGTACTAGTCATTTCATTTCCTCATTATATGATATAACCATCTAATTAGTTTCGTGATTTTCATACTTTATTATCCCAATCTCTCCGGGGTAATTACTATTAAATTTTATTTTTAAAAATAAATCAGCATTAATTTTTTTGATTACTTTAATGAGATTATTAAAAGTTTCATTAGCATTTTGACGAGTAAACGATATATTAATTTTTGATATGTAACTCATATCTCTTTGTGTTTTTCCTTTTACAATATGAAAACCAATATGGTTTTTTAATTCATCAAAAGAATTATTAAAGTAAGAGAAGGCTTCTTCGAGCAATAATGCAGTTAATCGCGTCCAACTTTTTGCTGGCTTTCCATTTATTGTTGCTGTTATAATACGACTTGAAGTTAAGTCCGGAACATTGTCAATTTTGATTTCAATAGTTGAATCTTTGGAAGGCATATGATTATATATATCGTTTTTTTCTTTTACTAAAATTTTAGTATTATAAACATTGTTTTTCTTTTCGTACTCTTCAAGAAGTTTTTCAATTACACTTGAAGGCGAATCTACAAATGGTTCTGCTAATTTTTGAAGTTTTTTAAATACACTATCTGAAATTCTTATAACCGGACTCATTTTCCCCTCGATATTTTTTTGATAAAAACGTTACATCGTTACATCAAATATAGTGAGAAAACTTTAGTGGTGCTGTGATTTAACTCACATATTTGTAGGTTTAGCTCAGAAAGCAAAAGAAAATTCAATAATATGTTTACAAAAGAATAATATTATACTTTTTGGAAAACCACCTCTATTTTAATAACTTTACAATTCTTTTTGTTTATTAAAATGCAGGGCTTTATGAAATATCCATTTACAGAAGTCGAAAAAAAGTGGCAAAATTATTGGGAAGAAAACAAAATCAATTCTACCGAGCTTTCCGATATAGAAAAAAAACTTTACGTACTTGTAATGTTTATTTATCCTTCCGGCTCAAAAACACATATTGGACATTGGTATAATTACGCTCCAACAGATTCTTGGGCGCGTTTTAGAAAATTACGCGGGTATAATGTTTTTGAACCAATGGGCTACGATGCATTCGGTTTGCCGGCAGAAAATTACGCAATTAAAACCGGTGTTCATCCTAAGGATAGTACATTACAAAATATTAGTGATATCAGAGAACAGCTTAAAACAATGGGCTGTATGTACGATTGGGATGCCGAACTTATGACTTGCGTACCTGAATATTATAAATGGAATCAGTGGCTATTTCTAAAACTTTATGAAAACGGTTTGGCTTATAGAGATAATGCTCCCGTTAATTGGTGCTCTTCTTGTAAAACCGTATTGGCAAATGAGCAAGTTCAAAGTGACGGAACTTGTGAACGCTGCGGTACAACGGTTGAGCAGAAAAATCTTACCCAATGGTTTTTTAAGATTACCGATTACGCCGAAAAACTTCTTGCCGGACTTGATAAAATCGATTGGCCCGAAAAAACAAAACTAATGCAAAAAAATTGGATTGGTAAAAGTTACGGCACCGAAGTGGATTTTAAAATTGACGGTTCCGACAAAAAATTTACTGTATTTACAACACGACCCGATACATTGTTTGGTGTTACTTATTGTGTTTTAGCTCCGGAACATGAGCTTGTTAAAGAAATAACAACCGATGAACATAAAGAAGAAGTTGAAGAATATATCCAATCGGTAAAAACTTTATCCGAAATTGAAAGAACTTCTACGGTAAAAGAAAAAACCGGAGTTCCAACGGGAGCTTATGCCATCAATCCGGTTAACAACGAAAAAGTTCCTATTTGGGTTGCCGATTATGTTTTGGTTAGTTACGGAACAGGTTGTGTAATGGCTGTTCCCGCACACGACGAAAGAGATTTTGAATTTGCAAAGAAATTTAATTTACCTATTCGTAAAGTAATTTTGGAAGAAGGCACTCATGAGAATGATGAGCTTGATGAAGCTTTTACCGGCGTTGGAATAATGATAAACTCGGGTGAGTTTAACGGAATAAAATCAGACGAAGGAATTGAAAAAGTTTCCGCTTATTTGGAAGCCCATCATGTTGGACACAGAACAATAAATTACAGATTACGCGATTGGTTAATTTCCAGACAAAGATATTGGGGAACGCCAATCCCGATTATTCACTGCGAAAAATGCGGTGAAGTTCCCGTTCCCGAAAAAGATTTGCCTGTTGAACTTCCTTACGAAGTTGAGTTTAAGCACGATGGCGGTTCTCCTCTTGCCGGAAATTCCGATTTTGTAAATACAACTTGTCCTAAATGTAACGCTCCTGCTAAAAGAGAAGTTGATACAATGGATACTTTTATGGATTCTTCTTGGTATTATTTACGTTACTTAAATCCGAAAATTTCCGATGCAATGTTTGATAAAGAACTTGCGGATAAATGGATGCCGGTTGATACTTACGTTGGCGGCGCCGAACATGCAACAATGCATTTGCTTTATGCGCGTTTCATTCATAAGTTTTTACATGATATGAAAATGGTAAATACCGACGAACCTTTTATGAGACTTATTCATCAAGGCACTATTACAAATCAAGGTGCCAAAATGTCAAAATCCAAAGGCAATGTTGTTGATCCCGGTATTTTTGTTAATCAATACGGTTCGGATGTTTTCAGAATGTATTTGATGTTTATGGGTCCTTATGATCTTGGCGGTGATTGGAACGATAAAGGAATTGTTGGTGTTGATAGATTTGTTCAGCGTAGTTATACGTTGGTAAATAACCATAACGATTTACTTAAAAATGTTACATCCAAAGAAGTTTATAATATATCGGAACTTTCCGATGTTGAAAAGGAAGTTTACCGCAAAGTGAATGTTACGCTTGATAAATATGATGTTGAATTGGAAAATTTCCGATTCAATACGGCAATTGCGGC
>JALSNL010000083.1 GCA_026987055.1 Melioribacteraceae bacterium
AACCGCCGTAGAATCGGTAAGCGGACATGCATACATAAAACAAAAAATGAGAGAAGTTAATGCAATTTATGGCGGTGAAATGTCCGCTCATCATTATTTTAGAGAAAATTATTATTCCGATAGCGGCCTAATTCCGTTTTTACTTGTTATGGAATTGATGTCGATTGAAGACAAACCGCTTTCCGAATTAGTTGGGGAAATGATTAAAAATTTTCCTTGTTCCGGAGAAATAAATTCCAGAATAGATAACCCGAAAGAAAAATTAGTTCAACTGAAAGAAAAATATAGCGACGGTAAAATTGATGAAGTTGACGGAATTAGTGTTGCTTATGATAATTGGAGATTTAATGTTAGAATGAGCAATACAGAACCTTTGCTCAGGTTAAATGTTGAAACCAGAAAAGATGAAAAATTATTAAAAGAAAAAACCGAAGAGTTATTAAATTTTATCAGAGGTTAAAACGAATTAAATAAAGATTGTTTGTTGGTTGATTGAAGAAGAATGGTTGATTGATAATTAATGTCTGAGAAACCGATTTTTAGATTTATAATTTTGCCAATATGAATTGAACAAATTTTAGTATTGAAACGTCTAAATAAAAAAATTAAACGGAGTTAAATTATGTCCGATGAAAAACTACCTGTAGATGTAAACAAACTTTTAAAAAATAAATTGAAATCCGTAAGCATTGGCGAGTTGGAAGAAAAAATTTCCGCAGTAGTTAGCGAACTTGTAGGAGAAGATTATAAATGCACAATAGATGATGTAAAATATACATTATTCAGCGGTGCCGATTTCCATTTAAAAGTTGAATTAAGCTATAATCCCGAAGATTAAAAAGAATATTAAATAATTGAATGTAACCGCCGGCTTTATGCCGGCGTTCATATTGCTTACTTCGCAAAATAAAAAATGAAAGAATGTCCGTTTTGTAATGTTAATGATTCCGCTATTATTTTAGAATCAAAATACTCCTTTGCCGTTTATGATAAATTTCCGGTTAACAAAGGACATCTTTTAATAATACCTAAAAGCCACATATCAAATTACTTTGCCCTAACTCAAAATGAAAAAAACGATATTTGGAAACTTACCGACAAAGCTTCCGAATTTCTTACCGAAAAATATTCACCTTCGGGTTTTAACATTGGCATCAACGTTAACAAATCTGCCGGACAGACAATTCCGCATGTTCACATACATTTAATCCCGAGATATAAAAATGATGCTAAAGATCCAACCGGCGGAGTTCGCGGAGTTATTCCGGAAAAACAAAAATATTAACATTCCGGTTTACTTATTTTTTCAAAATATTTATAATTTTTCTTTTATCTTTCATAATTCTATTTTTTCATTTAGGTGTTATTATTTTAGTAAATATATTAATAATCATTTTAACAATTTTCGGTTTATGGGGCGGAGCAACTTGGGTTGTAGAATCTGCTTCGCGTATTGCCCGCAAATTTGGTCTTTCCGATTTGGTAATAGGTTTAACAGTTGTTGCCATTGCCACTTCCGCACCGGAATTTGCCGTAACAGTTTCGGCTGCATTCAGAGGTAAATCCGCCATATCCGTAGCAAACATTGTCGGTTCCGATATTTTTAATATCGGTTTTATTTTGGCATTTGTCGCAATTGTTAGTCCGGTTACACTTTCTAAAAAATTATTTAAGCGTGATGGACTTCTTTTGTTTGCTACCGGAATATTGCTTTTAATTTTCTTTTACGATCTTACTTTATCAACTTACGAAGGAATAATATTAGTCGGCATACTTCTTTTTTATGTTTATAAATTGATAACCGGAAAAGAAGAAATAGACGAAGAAGAAATTCCGGAAGGTGAATTTACGCTTTGGGATATTCCAAAATTTATTGCCGGAGTTGCACTAATTATTATAAGCGCAGATTATCTTGTTGGAGCTGCAACGGCAATTGCACATGCAGTTGGTATTTCCGATTGGTTAATTGGAGTAACAATTGTAGCAGCCGGAACATCTATGCCGGAGCTTGCAACATCTGTTGTTGCGGTTGCAAAAAAGAAACATGCAATATCTGCCGGTAATTTAATTGGCAGCGATTTATTTAATATGCTTGGTGTTCTTGGAACCGCTTCAATTATTAAGCCGCTATCAATTGCACAAGCGGAATATACAAGTCTTATTTTAATGGCTGCAATGCTATTGGCATTACTTATTATGATGCGAACCGGTTGGAAAATTTCCCGTACGGAAGGCATAATACTTTTCCTTTTTGCTTTGCTAAGATGGGCTTTTGATTTTCTATAATATTTTGGGATAAGGTGTTTCCAAGTAATTTCCTAAAATTCTTTTTAAAACCTATTTCTTATCATTTGGTTTAGGGACATGCTAGTTGTTTGTTTAGTTAACATTTAATTTATATATTTGTCGCCACAATATGAATGTTAACATTGTAAATATAGCAATATTGCAGTAATATTAAACTTTATCATTGCATTTATCGATAATAAACTATAAATTACATGTCTCAATCAACAAAAGAAGAAGTTGAAAAATTTTTAAATGAGTTTTTAACAAAACTAGATATATTCGATATCTTTTTCAAAAATAGAGAAAAGAATTTTAATACCTTACTTGCATTAGAAATTACTGCTTCCGAACGTAAAGAATATATTAAGAAACTTAGTGTGAAAAATTATTTCGCCGGTCCTACAATTGATGCGTTTGATCCTGATAGTCCGCCAAATTGGGAATTTGGGATGAAAATTAAAGGAAAGGAAATTTATATTAAAATAAATATGGGGAAACCACAAAAAAAAGTAATGTGTATTTCTTTTCATTTATCTGAGTTTAATATCAAATATCCATATTAGATTTAACAAGAAATATTAAGGGTAAGAATGGTAAAATCCAAAGTAACAAGCAAAACGGTTGCTAAAAAGGCAGCGAAAATTCTTAAAAGTAGATCTGCCGGCTCAAAATCAAAATCCGCTGCGGGAAGTGCTTTATCTCAAACAAAAGCTCCTAAGAAAGTTACATCAAAAAAGGCGGCTAGTAAAGCATCAAGTGTTTTAAGAAATAAAAGAAGAAGTAAAATAGAAAAATCGGCTGCCGGTAGTGCTTTGGTTCAAAGACCATCTAATAAAAGTAAAAGGAAAAAGTAATTTTATAATTATTTCTTAAAAATATAATTATTTACTAATTTCGTTTTAATTATGAAATATATTAAACACAAAGTTGAATGCCCGATTTGTGAAGGAAAGGCTTTTCTAAAGTTTGAGCAAAAATCCGTTCCTTTTAGAAAAGAAAATTTTCAAATTTATTCTCATTTTTACAAATGTGAAAAATGTAATGAAGAATTTACGACAACGGAAATAGATAACTTAAACATAACACAAGTTTATAATCAGTACAGGGAAAGGCATAATATTCCAACATCCGAACAAATTAAGTTAATCCGAAAACGTTATAATATTTCTGCCGTAAAAATGTCTTTAATATTAGGTATTGGTCAAAATCAATACGGATTATATGAATCGGGGGAAATTCCAAACGAAAGCAATTCTCAATTAATTTCATTAATTACAAATCCTAAAGTATTTAAAGAGCATCTTTTAAAAAGAAAATCTATTTTACAACCAAAAGAATTTGAAAAAATATTACATAAAATTGAACTTGCCATAAGTGATTATGACGAAAGCAGTTATTCACTTACTAATAGATATTTTGATCCTTTTATTTCACCCAGTGAGTTTACGGGATTTAAATTTGCCTCTTTTAAAAAATTTGCAAATATGATACTTTTCTTTTTGAATGACGCTTTTTTAGTAACACGGTTAAATAAATATTTATTTTATGCGGATTTTTTAAATTATAAATCTACCGGCTATTCTATTTCCGGATATAATTATGCAGCTATTCCGCTTGGACCGGTTCCGCAAGATTATAAAACCATTTACAATATAGTTGAAGAAAATAATTTTATTACAACAGAAACGTATGATTATGGAATTGATTTTACGGAAAAATTTACTCTGTTGAAAAATTTTGATTCTTCTATTTTTACCGAAAATGAATTAAACACATTACAAAAAGTTAAAGTAAAATTTGCTAATCTTAAAACAAAAGAGATTATTGAGATGAGTCATAAAGAAATTGGTTGGAAGGAAAATGTTGAAAGTAAAAATCTGATAAGTTATCAAAAATATGCATTTCGGTTAAAAGGTTTTTAATTTTTTATTAAAACTCTCTTCCACAATTTTTATTTCTTCTTCGGTTAAACCGTATATACTAAAACTAAATCGGTTTTCGGATTTATGAAACACATCAAACTGTCATTCCGGTTTTCATCGTTCTTTGATGGAATACCGGAATCTATTGACATAACAGATACCGGTATTGCAAAAAACGCCGCGACCAACAAGATGGCGGACAGGCAAACCGGTATGACAATAATAATCCTAAAACCAAATAGTGTTTTGTATAGTTAGTTCCACGGTCATTTCTTTGGAATAAACAAGTTGTTTTATTTTTAGCTATTTGCAAAACAAAATGTAAAACAATTTACTTGACAAACTGTAAATTTATTTTTAATATATATATGTTCATTCAAGGTGAACATCGGCTTTATGCCGTGTGTTAAAAAGATTTGTTCTTTTTAGCCTA
>JALSNL010000084.1 GCA_026987055.1 Melioribacteraceae bacterium
ACAAGCAAACAACATTACTGAAAAGTTTTTCATAATAATTACCTTTTATTTTTTTAAAAGTTTCTAGTGTTATGTTAATTTATAAATGACGGTAATCTAAAAACTCACCCCAACCCCTCTCTTAAAAAGAGAGGGACTGCTCCTTCTCCCTTTGGGAGAGGGTTGGGGTGAGGGTTCATTTACCGACAAAATACAGTTAACTTTACACTAATTATCTTCCCAATGTGAAAGTATATGCATATTTTGATTGTTATTAATTTGTTTGCCTTCTCCGGTAAATAAATATTCAATTCTGTTCATGTAGAATTCCGTAATTTTACCGCGTACCATCTTTAGTGTGCTATTTAAAAATTTATTTTGTTCGGTAAAGCCTTCCCCGAGAATGCCAATTGCAGCAGGCAACCAACGTTCCGGGAACATTCCGGCAAACTCGCCGTTCTTTTTATATTTGTTAATTTCTTCTTCTATTATTTTAGTTACTTCGTTTTGTCCTTCTTCACTTTCAATAGAGAATCCTCTGTTTTTTATTTCATGAATGAGTGCGGCTTTATTAGGAAAGAGAAGAGCAATAGTGTAAGGTGATTGATTGTTGTAAAGCATTATTTGTTCAATATAAGGTGATTGGTCAACAATAGCTTCTTCAATTCCTTCGGGAGAAAACTTTTCACCGTCGCTCCCTATCAGTAAACTTTTAAATCTACCTAAGACATATAAAAATCCGTCTTTATCAAAATATCCCATATCACCGGTGTAAAGCCAGCCATCTTTAATTGTTTCGGCAGTTGCTTTTTCGTTTTTCCAATAGCCTGCCATAACATTTTCACCTTTACAAATAATTTCTCCTTTTTCTCCGATTGGTAGTTCTCTACCTTCGGAATCAACTATTTTAACTTCAAGATTTTTAATTATTTTACCTGAAGAACCCATTTTATGCGTTGCCGGTACATTTGCAGAAATAATAGGAGAAGCTTCACTTAATCCGTAACCTTGGTACATTGGAATGCCAAGAGCATAAAAGAATTTTTGAAGCTCTATATCAAGCAAAGCTCCGCCGCCAAAAAAGAATTCCAGTTTACCGCCAAAACCTTGGCGTATTTTGCTGAATAATATTTTATCGTAAAATTTCAATATTGGAAGTTTTAACTTTTTTAATCCTTTCCCTTTGTTAAAACCGTTCCCGTTATAATCATAAGCAAGTTTTAGGGCTTTCTTGAATAATTTTGTTACTTTAGGACCTTTTGCTTTTATTCCGTTTTCAATATTTTTTCTAAAATTTTTTGCCAGTGCCGGAACACTTAATAAAAATACAGGTTGAGTTTCTTTAATGTTTTTTGGAATATTTTTTAAAGTTTCCAAAGGTGTTTTCCCAATTTCCACCGATGCCATACTTGCACCGTTTTTCATGAGGAAATAAATTCCTACCGTATGTGCAAATGAATGATCCCAAGGTAAAATCAATAGGGAAGAGTAATATTCCGGAACGGGAATTACTGCGTTTGCTTGTTCTATATTTGAGGTATAATTTCTGTGCGTTAATATTATTCCTTTTGGGTCTGCTGTTGTACCGGAAGTATAACAAATGTTTGCATAATCATTATTTGATATTGATTGCCAAAGTTCGGTAAACATTTTCGAGTTTTCTTTTAGATAATTTTCACCTAAAGCTAAAACTTGATTTCTTGAAATTTCATTTTTCTTTAATTCTTCTACCTCATCCAAAACAATTATCTTTTCTAATTCGGGTAAATCGACTTCTATTTTACGGATTTTATCAAGTTGAGTTTTGGAAACAATTACAAATTTACATCCTGAATGTGCAAGCCTGAATTTTAAATCATTAAGCTCGTCAATCTTTACAGAAATAGGAACATTAATTCCGCCAACATAAACAATACCCAATTCACTCATTACCCAATCGTTTCTTCCTTCGGAAATAAGAGCAACTCTTTCTCCTTTTTGCAATCCCATTGTAAGCAATCCGGCAGCAAAGTTATGTACAAGAGGCTGCATCTCTTTATAAGTTGTTCCAACATATTTACCGTTTCGTTTTTCTTTCATTAAAATATTATTAGGATATTTTTTTACACTGTTTTCAAATAACATTGGTAATGTAAGTTTCATAATTGCTCCTTGTTGGATTTTGAATTAAATGTATTTGTTATAAAATTATTTTTCAAATATATGCGGATAGATTTTCTATTACTTTTTCATTGCCAAAACTATTTAAGTATCCGGTTGTTTTACAAATATTTTTACAGGGCAATTTATTGCTCCGGAAAGCATTTTCGTGAGTTGCTTTAAAGTAATATTAACTTTGCTTATTAAGTACAAGTATGTTTAAAACAAGAAACTAACCCTGGTATTTCAAAAAAAACTAATAGAGTTTTCTCAAAATCACTTTAGTTTTGGTATATAAGTTAAAGAAAAAAAATATTATTTACTTGCTTTTTTACGTAAACAAACGATATCCTAATATGCTTGGATTTTTATGGAATCAAAAGATTTGAAACAAAGAAGGTAAAAAAAGTAAAAGGAAGAATAGTTTTGCTTATAAAAATTAAATGAACAGTGTTGCATTATGAAGATACAACATTTCAAAAGGATATACTTCTGGTATGAATTAAAAAAATGCTACCTATCTTTTTCAGTTTAATATTTTATAGTTATATGAAAATAAAACCACTCAAACGGCTTTATTAAAATCATTAAAGTAAGTGCCATCGTCAAAATAAAAATCATCATCTTCCAGATACAATTGATTTTCATCTAACTCTTCATAAACAACACTAGGATTATATTGTTCATCAATAAAATAGCTGGAGACGTAAAGCTTTAGTAGTTCTTGGTAATCAGGATCGGAATATTCACGTTCAATTATCTTAGCACATTTTCTAAAAATTTTTTTATCTGTCCCGTCTTTGCAGCATTCTTCCGGAGTTTTTTCTATTTTCATTTCCTTCATTACTTCTTGTAGTAGTATGCTGGCTGTTACGGATGCATCATAATAAGCTTCCATTTTATACTCCCGTTTTTTCTTTCCCCTTAATAAATATAACCATTTTGCGAAAGTCAATATTAAATTTTGATTCAAATATTAGAATTTCAAAAATTGCTTTCCTTTTTTATTATCGGAAATTAGGAATAAAAATTTAAAACAGAGAGTTAGATAATTAAAAAATCATTTATAATTAGAAAATATTTACATTATGTATAAAAATAAATGAAAAAAAATAAATAAATAATTGCTATTTATGTAAAACATCTATATTTTAGTTACTGTTCTAATAAGATAGAACGTTTTAACAAGTAATTGTACAGTTTTAAAAATGAAGCAATGTAGTTTTTAAAGCTCTGTTCAATTTTTTTTACAAATTTATTTTAGGAGCACTGTAAATGGCAGAGCGTAAAGAAGGAACCGTAAAATGGTTCAACAACTCTAAAGGATACGGTTTCATCGAACAAGAAGGTGGAAACGATGTTTTTGTACATTATCAATCAATCGTTTCTGATGGTTACAAAACTTTAGAAGAAGGACAAAAAGTAGAATTCACCGAAAGTGAAGGCGAAAAAGGTCCTCAAGCAACTGAAGTTAAAGTTATTCAATAAGTTGAATAATTAACTACGGAATTTAAGGCTCCCGCACGGGAGCTTTTTTTGTTTAAACCTACCTGAAAATATTTATTTAGCTCGAAAACAAATTAATTATATATTTAACTTAATCTATTTGCCTTAATCTAAAAAATTATCTAATTTACTTTTACAATTTAGACAAACGATTGTTTTGCAAATATTTTCTTGTTTCATTAAGCCAAGATATTGTTCTTAAAAATTAAAATATAAGAATTAAAAAAATAAAAATAGACTAAATAAAAACTTAAATTTAGAGGTCCTTAGATGAAAAAACTCTTCTTAATTCTATTAGCACTCCTTTTTATAGTTTCTTGTTGTCCTAAAAATATTGGTAATAATAGTGAAAATGCAAGTCTCCAAAGCCAATGGATACCTTTATTTAACAAAAGGAATCTTGATAATTGGTTTGTCCGTGGCAAAGCTAAATGGTTTGTTAAAGATGGTATTATGGTTGGTGAAGGCGGTATGGGACATATTTACACAAATACCGCAGCAACAGACTTTGAAATAGAAGGGACTTTTAGAATAAGTGATAATGGAAACAGTGGATTATATTTTAGAGCAAATCCGCCTAAAGATAATCCGGATGGTTGGCCTAACGGTTATGAAGCACAAATTGATAATCATCAAAAAGCACATACCGGTTGGTTATGGTTACCGGGTAAACCTACAGCAAAAGCAAAGAAGCTAATTACAAAAGATAACAAATGGTTTACAATGAAAGTGCAAATGATTGGTGACCATCTAAAAATTTGGGTTAATAATGAATTGATGACAGAATATACAGATTCAAAATTTAAAAAAGGACATTTTGCTATACAAGGACATAATCCCGGACAAAAAATAGAAATTAAGAAATTGGTTTACCGAGATTTAAGCAAATAAAAATATCTATCAAAACATATATGGTTGTTAAGAGTTTTATGCTTAGGAAGGTAGAAAAATCACTATTCTCCAAAAGGATTTTTGATGTTTTTGCAATATTCGTGTTGAGTGTTTTAACAATGTATA
>JALSNL010000085.1 GCA_026987055.1 Melioribacteraceae bacterium
TGTTACATTTGCAAATTTAACAAGTAATGTGGAAATTTATATCTATGATTTGAACGGTAAATTTATAAAAAGACTTATAGAAGAAGATTCAAACGGTGGTGTTACATGGAATTTAAAAGATGAGAACAACAATAAAATTAATTCAGGAATTTATATTTATAGAGTTATTGCTTTTGACATCTCAGGAGAAGTATCCCAAGAAAAAATAGGGAAGTTTGCCGTTACACGTTAGTACAAATTTGTAACCACATGTTTTAGACAAGCGTTCACAAAAAAGATACAATAAACTTTAATAAACAAATGAAAATTCAAATTAAACAAATAAATACACTTTCCAACTATATTAGCTTTACCAGAATACTTTTGGCAATACCTATTTATTATTTTGTGAGCAATATTGAAGTGATAGAACATTCAAGAATTATTTTAGTTGCTTTATATATTTTAGCTTACATTACGGATTTACTTGACGGATATTTTGCCAGAAAAAATAACGAAATAACCGAACTTGGAAAAATAATTGATCCGCTTGCAGATAAAATACTTGTAATTATGATTGTTGCATATCTATATTATTTTAATCTGCTCCCGAATTATTATTTTTGGATTATTATTCTTAGAGATTTAATTATATTTACCGGTGGAATTTTTGTAAGTAATAAATTGGGTAAGGTTTTACCTTCCAATTATTTAGGGAAAGGCACGGTATTTTCAATTGGATTGTTTATTATTGCCGTTACTATAGGTATAAAAACAGAAAGTGTAGTTTATAACATATTACTTTACGTAAGTATTATTTTAAGTTTCAGCTCGGTTATCTCTTACGGAACAAGAGCATTTAATGAAATAAAAAGGAATAAAAATGGGATTTTTTAAAAACATAAATTTTAACAAGCTTAAAGGCGGACTTTCCAAAACCAGGGAAAAAATTGTTTCAAGTATAACCGAAACAATTAGCGGAAAAGCAAAAATTGACGAAGAAGTTCTTGAAGAGCTTGAAGAAACACTTATTACAAGCGATATCGGGATGGAAACCGCCGAACGAATTATTGATGCTACAAGACGATCATTAAAATCTGAAAAAGACAGAACCGAAGAAAAAATAATTGAAACTATAAAAAAGGAACTAATAAAAGTCCTTGAAGAAACGCATACCGATGAAGACAATCTTGAAAAAATAAAAAAATATAAACCTTACGTAATTCTTGTTATTGGCGTTAACGGAGCAGGCAAGACTACAACAATAGGGAAACTGGCAAATAATTTTAAGCAAGCCGGACTAAAAGTAGTTATTGGTTCTGCAGATACATTTAGAGCTGCAGCTAACGAACAGTTGGAAACATGGGCTAATCGTGCAGGTGTTGATATTATTCAACGCGAACATGGTGCCGATCCTTCCGCCGTAGCTTACGATACGCTTGCTTCCGCAAAACAAACTGACGCTGATATTGTAATTATTGATACTGCCGGAAGACTTCATACAAAGAACAATCTAATGGAAGAATTAAAAAAAATCAAAAGGGTTTTAGGTAAAGTTTATGACTATGCTCCCAACGAAACTTATCTTGTAATTGATGGAAATACCGGACAAAACGGTTTAATGCAAGCCAGAGAATTTTCCAAATATGCCGCACTTACAGGCTTAATTATTACAAAATTAGACGGTACTGCAAAGGGTGGAATAATCTTTAAAATTTCATCGGAACAAAAAGTGCCTGTAAAATATATTGGAGTAGGAGAGGGAATTGACGACCTCCAGACATTTGAGCCTAAAGAATTTGTAAACGCTCTATTAGATTAAAGTTTCCATAAGGTTAATTAACATATGCACAGAAAAAATATATTAAATCTACTGCAAGAATACTTGGTACAACATAAAGACGAAGAAAATATTACCAAACGCTTTATTAAGTTTGTTGAAGAAAATAGTGAATGTTTTAACCGTACATTATTAAAAGGACACCTAACCGGTTCTGCTTGGCTGCTTAATAAAAATAGAACGCACGTACTTTTAACACATCATAAAAAATTAAATAAATGGCTGCAATTAGGCGGACATGCAGATGGCGATTCCGATATATTAAATGTTGCCATTAAAGAGGTTGAAGAAGAATCCGGGTTAACAGATTTAACAATGATTTCCAACGGTATTTTCGATTTGGATGCTCATCTTATTCCCGCTAGAAAGGACGAACCGGAGCATTATCATTATGATGTAAGATTTGCTTTTGTTACAAATGGAAACGAAAATTATATTGTTAGTAACGAATCCTTTGATTTACAATGGATTAAGTTAGATGATATTACAAAGAAGACTTCTGAGAAATCAATTTTAAGAATGTTAGATAAAACTTCAAAATTGCCGGTATAAATTTATATGAATTCTTTTAAGAAAGTTGATTTAACTAAATGGACAAGAACTAATCATTTTAATTTTTTTAATGATTATGCTAATCCGTTTTATAATATTTGCACCAATATTGAAATTACCGAGCTATTGGATTTTACAAGAAAAAATAATTTGTCATTTTTTTTATCAAGTTTGTTCCTATCTACAAAAGCAATTAATGAAGTGTCTGAATTTAAATTTAGAATACTTAACGATGAAATTATTGAGTACAATTTAGTTCATCCGTTTTCCACAATATTAAATGATAATGATACTTTTAGTTTTTGTCCTTTTGAGTTTACTAACAACTTTAAAATATTTATCACCAAAGGGGAAGAGGCACTAAGAGATATTGCAAAAAACAAAGACAGACTTGATGCGAAAGAATATAGACAAGATGTAATTTATTATTCGGTTGTTCCTTGGTTTTCAATTACCGGAATGACAAATCCAATTAAGTCATTTCACGGAAATAGTATTCCGAAAATTATTTTTAGTAAATATTTTGAAGAAAATGGTAAGATTAAAATGCCAATTTGTTTAGAAGTTAATCACGCTTTTATAGATGGTTTACATATTGCCAAATATTTAGAATTGTTTAGAAGTTTTATCGTGCGTGCTCCCGAATTGTTAGGTAATACTTAAATTAAAAAAATTGAGGAACTTTGAATAAATATTTATATATTGTTAATCCTGTGGCAGGAAACGGAAGCGGAGGAAAATCGGTTACAACTATAAAAAGTTACTGTGATTCAAAAAATATTAATTACAAGCTATATTTAACGAAATACCCGTTGCATGCTACTGAAATTGCTAAAGAATTAAGTTCCGGTTTTTCTCATATAATAGCTGTTGGCGGTGATGGAACAGTAAATGAAGTTTTGAATGGAATTCACATTAATAATAATACTGTGTTTGCCGTTTTACAAATCGGCACAGGAAATGATTTAGTAAAAAACTTTAATTATCCGACAAATCTTATTGAAATGTTGGATGTTATACATAATGAATCAAAGCAAATTATAATAGAAATCGATATTGGACAAGTAAAATATACAACAGAAAGTTCTAATAAAGAAGAAAATCATTTGTTTATTAATAATTTAGGAATAGGTTTTGATGCTTATGTAGGTTACTTGAATCAACATAACAAAGTATTAAAAGGCGTTTCGTCTTATGTTTTATCGGTACTAAAAGCGTTATTTAATTATAAAATGGTTGAATGTAATATTCAATTTGATGATAAAAAAATAACCGGTAAAAAACTTATGCTAACCATTGGTAATGGAATTTCTTCGGGAGGCGGATTTTACTTAACACCAAGAGCAATTATTGATGATAACTATTTAGACGTAAGTATTTTTGATGAGATATCAAGATTTAGACTATTAAATGTATTACCAAAAGCCTTAGTAAATAAATTGGAAACCGTAGAAGAAACTAAAATGTATAAAAGTAAGGAAATAAACATTGAATTAGCCGAACCATATTATGTACATTGTGACGGTGAAATTATTTCCAAAGAAATAAAAAAGGCTCAAATTAAATGTTTACCGAATGCACTTAAACTAATAACAAAAAAGAAATAATAAGATGTTTATTAAAAGACCTAAACACAGAGTTTTTGATTATCAACCCAGACATTATGATCCGTCTAAGGATGAGGATGAAAAAAGAAAAAGAAAACTTGGTTTTAGAGCAAATTTAAACTACAATAGAAACAAGAACAAAAAATCATTATTTATGTTAATTTTAATGATTTTGTTTATTCTTTATTTGTTTTTGTATTTTAACGGGTACTTGTAAAAGAGCATCGCAAAGTTTACATAATATACATTATAAGACATTTGCTGCAATTATTCTTGTTTATCGTACATAACGTATCTTATTGTTTTTTCTTATGTTACATTTTTGATTTAAAGTACAAATTAATTGCATATATGCAATTAATGTTTTAGCCGTTGCATATATGCAATTATCTTGCTATCTCGTTTTGAATAAACATCTTACTATAATTCAAATTTTAAAATTATTTGTGTTAGATTTTTTCTTTATTAAAAAATAAAAAAAATATCTGCATGAAATAAATTATTTTCCGGTTTCCGGCAAATATCATTTCGCAATAAACCCATGCAGAATATATTAAACCCAAATTTATTTTTCTGTAAGAATCTGAGATTGGATTTGTAGTTTGTTATATTGTCCGAAAGGCATCTGTGAAAAATAAATTTGTTTTATAACAGCCAT
>JALSNL010000086.1 GCA_026987055.1 Melioribacteraceae bacterium
TGCTTCACTCATAAAAAACATTCACTCAGTATGACATTTTTTTGTTGGAAAGATTAACGCTAGATGTAAGACGAAAATGTACCGCAGACATTCCTGTCTGTGAAATCACTGTCATTCTGAATTCTGATGTTTTTCAATCGGGATGAAGAATCTGCTATGTTTTAGTTTGAGATGCTACACTCATAAAAAACATTCGCTCAGCATGACATTTTTTTGTTGGAAAGATTAACGCTAGATGTAAGACGAAAATGTAACACAGACATTCCTGTTTGTGAAATCACTGTCATTCTGAATTCCGATATTTTTCAATCGGGATGAAGAATCTCCTTTGTTTTAGTTTAAAGATACTTCGCTCACAAAAAACGTTCACTCAGTATGACAGACAAGAGACGCAAGAAGTAAAACGTTTCTTTAGAATCCGATCACAGATTCTCAGAGAAAAACCAATCTGTTGTTAATGTACTAACACTATTTCGAGATGTTTTTCTGTAAAAATTCCTTGAACACTTAGCTGAAGATGAAAAAATCATTAATATTACATAACGTAATTTAAGAACCCTTGTAATTCTAATAAATTTTTCATTTGTTTGTAATTAGGAGAAAATGAAATGAAAAATTCCATAATATTTATTTTCCTTATAATATTTTTATCTAATATTTGTTTGGCTCAATCCGATTTTAAAAAATATTTTCAAGATAAAACTCTAAGATTAGATTATTACCATTCCGGTAACAATAAAACCGATTATTATACATTCGGAAATTTCAAAGAAGAACCGTTTTGGGCAGGACCTAAATACAACTTAATAGATACATTGAATTTAGGTAATTATATGCTAAAAGTTTTTGATGCCGAATCAAATACTTTAATTTATTCACACGGCTATTCGGTTCTTTTTAAAGAATGGCAAACAACAGACGAAGCAAAAAAAATATCACGTACGTTTCAAGAATCGGTTTTACTTCCTTTCCCTAAAGATTCCGTGCGTATTGAAATTTACAGCAGAGACGGAAAAAATATATTTCAAAAAAAATATGAAGTTGCCGTTAGCCCTGATAATTATTTTATAAATAAAGACAAAAAAAATCTCTACAATAAAATACCGGTTCATTACACAGGAGATCCTTCGGATAAATTGGATATAGTATTTTTACCCGAAGGTTATACAAAAGCCGAAAGAGATAAGTTTGCAAAGGATTGCGAACGTTTTTCAAATTATATATTTACATATTCGCCGTTCGATAAACTTGATAACCGAATAAATATTTGGGCGGTAGAAGCTTTTTCCGAAGAATCCGGCACTGATATACCTGCCGATAGTATTTGGAAAAACACATTGCTAAATTCTTCATTTTATACATTTGATAGTGAACGGTATTTAATGACAACCGATTATCAAAAAGTTCGTGATATTGCGGCAAATGCTCCGTACGATCAAATTTATATTTTAGTAAACACTAATAAATACGGAGGCGGAGCAATTTATAATTTTTATTCAATGGTTGCCGCACATAATGAAAAAGCCAGACAAATATTTATTCACGAGTTCGGACACGGACTTGCCGGATTAGCTGATGAATATTATACTTCCGAAGTTGCTTATAAGGATTTTTATCCGCTAGATGTTGAACCTTGGGAACCGAATATTACAACACTTGTAAACTTCAAAAACAAATGGGCTGATTTGGTAAAAAGTACAACTCCAATTCCAACTCCGGTAAAAGATGCTCCCGAAAAACAAATAGGAGCTTATGAAGGTGCCGGATATATGGGAAAAGGAGTTTACCGTTCCACCCCGAACAGTATAATGAAAGCTTTTACTTCCGATGAGTTTAATGAAGTTAGTAAAAAAGCAATTGAAAGAGTAATTAAATTTTATTCGGAATAAATTACGAAAGACGCAAGACGAAAATGTACCGCAGGCATTCCTGTCTGTGAAATCACTGTCATTCTGAATACCGATGTTTTTCAATCGGGATGAAGAATCCGCTATGTTTTAGTTTGGAGATACTTCGCACACAAAAAACGTTCACTCAGTATGACATAATGCAAGATGTGAGAAGTGAGACGTAAAACGGTCCCGTTATACATATTGTCTCGCCAAAAAGAAGGCGAGCAAGCTATGTTGATTCCGATGTAGTTTATCGGACGAAACATAGCTCAAATTATATTTATCGGAGATACTTCGCTCATAAAAAACATTCGCTCAGTATGACATAATGCAAGACGCAAGACGAAAAAAACGTACCACAGACATTCCTCTCTGTGAAAAAAAATGTTCTGCGAAAAAGAAAACGACAAGCTATTTGCTATGCCAATTATATTTACAAA
Organism: Melioribacteraceae bacterium; assembly: GCA_026987055.1. Lineage (GTDB taxonomy): Bacteria > Bacteroidota > Ignavibacteria > Ignavibacteriales > Melioribacteraceae > JALSNL01. The sequence continues at coordinate 2,333 of JALSNL010000086.1, forward strand.
ATAAAAACTACTTTCCATTGCGTATTTGAATATAAAAATTTCAAACTGCCGATAAAAACAAACTGTTTAGAAACCCACAGTAAAAATATTGAAATGTTCTATTCTAAATAATCTATAAAGTTTAAAGTTTTTTTTATATATCATCTTCAATCTTCTTATATTTCAGAAAATAATTTTATATAACTAGTAAAATCAAGCATCCGAAAACGGGAATTGAAAGAGAAATATATGGAACAAAAAAGATTATTTAAGACAATAGATACACTTGCTTCAAAACATTTTGAAACGGAAAAAGATTTATTATTAGAAGTATTAAAACAACTTGTAAATAGTGCTAAAATAAATATAAATGGTGGTAGAATATATAAATTGGATGTTAATAAAAAATCCTATAAACTTCTTTTACAACTTGGTTCAATAAAAAAAATTAAAAAAGATTTTGAACTTCCGTTAAAGGATTATCCCATTTTTACAAAAGTTTCGGAAGATAGAACTATACTAGCTACAGAAACAAACAAAATGCTGAAGGAAAAGGGAATTATAAAATTTTCCGCTTCGGGAATTGGAGATAAAAAACAAATTAATAATAATTTATATTATGAATATTTACTTTCGGTAAGTAGTAAAGAAATGATAGATAGGGAATTGCGTTATGTCCTTAATATTGTTGCGACGGTATTAACTTCAAAAATAAGAGAACGCAGGCTTTCATCTTCTCGTAAACATTTAATTGCAGATATTGATAAAGCCAAGCAATTGCAAAAAAGCATTCTTCCGGCTCACGAATATACTTTTCATTCTTACGAAATTTTTGGTATAACCATTCCTGCTGAAATTGTTGGTGGAGACTTTTACGATTACATAAAAGTAGGTGATGAAGAAGAACGTTTAGGTATTGTGGTTGGGGACGCAGCTTCAAAGGGTTTAAGTGCTTCTGCCGAAGCAATGTATATTTCCGGTGCAATAAGAATGGCAGGAAATTTTCAAATGAAAATTTCCCCGATGATGAAGCGTATGAACGAATTGGTAAATAAAATATTCAGTGATGATAAATTTTCAACACTTTTTTATTGCGAAATTTCAAATGATAAAAAAGGACTTTTACTTTTCGCAAATGCCGGTCATAATCCGCCAATATTTATTAGAGCAAAATCCAAACGAATTACTTATTTAAATCCTACAGGACCTTTATTGGGCCCGGCTCCCCATTCCAAATACGATACTGATAGTCTGAATTTTACACAAGGTGACATTCTTGTAATTTATAGTGATGGAATTACCGAAGCGGCTAATGATAAATATCAATTTTATGAAGAGAAAAGACTTGAAAGAGTAATTAGAAAAAATATGCATAAAACTTCAAAAGAAATTGCTTTGAGTATCATTGAGGATGTTACAAAATTTTCTACGGAAAATAGTAAATATCAAGATGATAAAACTGTTGTTATTATTAAAAGGAAGTAAATAGTGAGTTTATCTGAAAAAATATTTGATGCAGGAGTTGTTGGTGCCGGTGGAGCCGGATTTCCGACAAATATTAAAGCAAATTCAAATGTGGAATTTGTTTTAGGTAACGGTGCGGAATGTGAACCTCTGTTACATAAAGATTTTGAAATTATGGTTAATTTTGCTCCGGATATCGTTAATGGAATGGAACTACTTCTTAAAAGTACAAATGCACAAAAAGGAATTTTCGGTATTAAAGCTAAAAATGCCTTAGCAATTTCAGCAATAGAAAATAACATTGCTAATCCAAATATTTCCGTTCAATACTTAAAAGATTACTATCCTGCCGGAGATGAATATGAATTGGTTCATTCATTAACAAAAAGATTAATTCCCCCGAAGGGAATTCCTCTGGATGTTGGCTCGGTTGTAAACAATGTTGAAACTTTATATAATATTTCAAAAGCTGATAAAGGTTTAGCTGTTACCGAAAAATTTATTTGTGTAACAGGTGCTGTTAAAAATCCTTCCACATTTTTTGTGCCTATAGGAACATCCTTCAAAGATGTTCTGGATTTTGTTGGTGGAACAACTGTTAAGGATTATGCCATTTTTGTAAGTGGAATTATGATGGGGAAACTTGCTTTTGATGTTGATGAAGTAATTACAAAAACAGTTGCAGGCTTGATCGTGCTCCCAAAAGAACATTATCTAATTAACAGAATGAACCGTCCTGTTGAAAGTATGAATAGAATTGGGAAATCAGCATGCGATCAATGTAGTTATTGCACGGAATTTTGTCCGCGTTATTTACTAGGTTATGATGTTCAA
>JALSNL010000087.1 GCA_026987055.1 Melioribacteraceae bacterium
AAGCTAAATTCTCTCTTTTGCAAAGAGAGAACTATTTTGAAAATCCGATCACAGATCTCTTTGAGAAAACCAATTTGTTTCTGGTATAAATAAAAAATTCAAAAAAAAATCCGACAATACCTAAGTGAGACATAATTTTAAGGTAAATTACTCAAAGTGAAACAAATTTACCTATAAAATTAGAAAATATGTATTATTTTAGAGCAGTATTTTTAAAATAATTCCTTTAATATTAAAATTTTGCTTGGTTTATTAAAATAATTTCTACTTATTACTAGCAAAAATTATTTTGATATTTCGATAACCGGAGGTTTATTTATATGAAAGTTCCTTTTTTAGATCTTAAAGCGCAATACAATTCTATTAAAGAAGAAGTTTTACCCGCAATATTTGATGTTTTAGATAACACTGCCTATGTAATGGGTAAACCGGTATTTAATTTTGAAGAACAATTTGCAAAAGAACATAATGTAAAATATTGTAGCGGAGTTAGTGCAGGTACAGATGGAAATCATATTGTTTTATGGGGCTTAGGCGTTGGTCATGGCGATGAAGTAATTATTCCTGCTAATACATTTATTGCAACAGCTTGGGGAGCAACTCTTTGCGGTGCTACTCCGGTTTTTGTTGATTGTCATCCTGAAAGTTATAATTTGGATCCTGCAAAAGTGGAAGCGGCAATTACCCCAAAAACAAAAGCAATTGTTGCTGTTCATTTATACGGTCAACCTGCAGATATGGATCCGCTAAAAGCAATAGCTGAAAAACATAATTTATATCTTGTTGAAGATGCTGCTCAAGCTCACTTTGCAGAATACAAAGGTAAAAGAATCGGAGGATTATCAGATGCTTGTTCATTTAGCTTTTATCCGGGTAAAAATTTAGGTGCTTACGGAGAAGGCGGAGCTGTTACAACAAACAACGATGAACTTGCCGGAAAATTTAAGATGATTAGAGATCATGGTGCTGTGGAAAAATATCATCATGAAATGTACGGTCATAATTATAGAATGGAAGGAATTCAAGGAGCAGTACTTGGCGTTAAACTAAACCATCTAGGAAAGTGGACAGACGGAAGGAGAAGAGTTGCAGCAAAATATCGTGAATTACTATCTGATATTGAGCAAATTAAACTTCCTACGGAAATGGATTACTCGAAACATGTTTATCATTTATTTGTAATTCAAGTTAAAGGGGAAGAAGGTAAAGAGAGAAGCGAAAGAAGAAATGCTTTACAAAAATATTTAGGAGAAAATGATATTGCCAGCGGACTTCACTACCCGATACCTTTACATGAACAAAAATGCTTTGCAGATTTGGGATATGCCAAAGGGGATTTCCCTGTATCGGAAGAACTTGCTGAACAAGGTTTATCATTGCCGATGTTTCCTGAATTAACAGATGAACAAATAAATTATGTTTCTGAAAAAATTCATGATTTTTTCAAATAAATAATTATATTTAAAATTAAATATTAAAAGTTTAAATAAAAAGAGGTCGTAAATGAAAGTAGGTATTTTAGGTTTAGGATATTGGGGACCAAATCTTGTTCGTAATTTTATGGCTCATCCGGAAGTTGAAAAAGTATATGGATGTGATTTAAGTGATGATAGAAGAAATCTCATAAAATCCAGATTCCCCGCTGTGGAAGTTTTAAGTGATTATAATGAATTATTAGGCAAAGATGTGGAAATAATTGCTATTGCCACTCCAGTTGGAACACATTTTAAATTTGGTAAAATGGCTTTGGAAGCCGGTAAAAATATTTGGGTGGAAAAACCTTTTACCGCAACTTCTCAACAAGCAATTGACCTTAATGAATTAGCCGAGCAAAAAGGATTAAAAATATTTGTAGATCATACATTTATTTATACCGGGGCAGTTAGAAAAATGCGTGAATTAATTGATTCCGGTGAAATTGGTGAAATTAAATATTTTGATTCGGTCAGAATTAACCTTGGTTTATTCCAACATGATGTAAATGTTATTTGGGATTTGGCTCCGCATGATCTTTCCATAATGAATTATTTAATGCCAAATGAAAAAATTGTGGCTGTTGCTGCAAATGGTGTTGCAAATTATTATGAACACGAAAGTGTTGCACATCTTTCGGTTTATTTTGAAAATAATAGTTTTGCTCATTTTCATGTTAATTGGACATCACCTGTTAAAATAAGAAAAATGGTTGTTGGCGGCGATAAAAAAATGCTTGTGTTTGATGATATGGAAAACTTTGAAAAAATTAAAGTTTACGATGCAGGTGTTGAAATTACCACAAAAGAAAAAATACATCAAGTATTGGCACAATATAGAATGGGAGATATGTATTCTCCTAAAGTTGAAGCAACCGAAGCATTAGCACTTGGTGCCGACGAATTTATTCAAGCAATTAAAGAGAATAGAGACCCTCTTACAAGTGGAAAAGATGGTTTGGAAGTTGTTAAAGTGCTTGAAGCAAGTGAAAAATCTATTAAGCATAGAGGTCAATTAATAGAAATAAATCAAGTGGAAATGGTTTAAGAAAAAAAATAGGTAGAAATGGAAAAGAAAAATATTAATAATGTAAAACTTGGTGAAGATGTAAAAATATTTGATTTTGTTAATCTTTACGGATGTTCAATTGGAGATAGAACCAAGGTTGGAACCTTTGTTGAAATTCAAAAAGGTGCCTCAATTGGTAAGGATTGCAAAATATCTTCCCATACATTTATTTGCGAAGGTGTTCATATTGGCAATGGTGTTTTTGTTGGGCATAATGTAACTTTTATTAACGATAAATTCCCGCGTGCAGTTAATCCTGATGGAAGTATGCAGACCGAAGAAGACTGGGAACTAATTGAGACGTTCATTAAAGATAGAGTTTCAATCGGTTCATCATCAACAATTATGGGAGGAATTACAATTGGCGAAAATTCCGTAATTGGAGCCGGTGCGGTTGTAACCAAAGACGTTCCGCCTAATACTGTTGTTGCTGGTGTGCCTGCAAAAGTTATGAAAACTTTATAAAAGTAAATTCTATAACCAAGTAATTTTTAGCCATTCTTTTTGGGATGGCTTTTTTGTTTTTAAATGATATTATTCTGCATGAAATAACAATTCAAATTATTGTATATTTAATATTATTTAAAAAATTTTTAATCGGGTTATGCTCCAAAATAATATTAATGTTTTACAGGAAATGAAATTCTCAATTGTCATTCCTTGTAGAAATGAAAAAGATTACATTGAAAAATGTGTACAATCAATTCTAAAACAGAATTATAATTCCGAACTAATAGAAATAGTAATTGTTGACGGGTTTTCCAATGATGGTACAAGAGAAATCCTTAATAATCTAAAAGAAACACATAACAATATTCTGGTTCTTGATAATCCTTCAAAAAAAACTCCGCAAGCATTAAACATTGGTATAAAAAAATCATCGGGGGATGTTGTTGTTATACTTGGTGCTCACACTGAATTAGATAAAAATTTTATTAAACTAAACAACAAGTTCTTGATTGAAAAAAACGTTAAAGTAACCGGTGGAACTCAAATAAATGTTGGTCTTACTTACACACAAAATTTAATTGGTACGGTAATGGAAATGCCGTTTGCTATGGCTACTGCCAAGTATAGATGGAGCGACGAAGAACAATATGTTGATACTGTAGTTTATGCTGCTTATAGAAAAGAACTTTTTAACGAACTTGGATATTTTGAAGAAGGCTTTACAATTTCTGAAGATGCAGAATTTAATTGGAGGATAAGACAAGCAGGGTATAAAATATTTTTTTCTCCTAAAATTAAAAGTTACTATTATCCCAGAGATTCTATTATTGGGTTTATTAAACAGATATTTAGATATGGAATCTTACGCGTAAATGTTTTAAAAAAGCATATCGACTCTGTAAAATTATTACATTTAGTGCCTCCGGTTTTTGTTTTAACACTACTAAGTTTAATTGTATTAACTTTTTTTAATCCGGCATATTTACCATTTTTAATTTTATTGCTTGTTGTTTACTTTATTGCAAATTTTACCGCTTCAATTAAAACTGTTTTTCCTAAAAAGAAAAAATATTTATTATTTCTTCCGGTATTGGTTTTTGTATTGCATATTAGTTGGGGTTTAGGTTTTTTAGTAGGATTATTTTTACCAAAATCATCAAAATATTAAATTTGTGAGTATATGAAATACGATTTTTTAATAATTGGTGCAGGCATAGTTGGTTTGGCAACTGCTTTAAGTTTGCTGGAAAAAAATCATAACAGTAAAATTATAATTTTAGAAAAAGAAAATGAAATTGGTAAACATCAAACGGGAAACAATAGCGGAGTTATACATTCCGGAATTTATTACACACCCGGAAGTTTGAAAGCGGAAAATTGCAGAAAAGGAAACAGATTACTTTTGGATTTTTGCAATAAAAATAATATTGAATATAACATTTGCGGGAAAATTATTGTTGCTACAAATACCAATGAGGAAATAGAACTTAATAAGATATTTGAAAGAGGCAAACAAAACAATATTGAAAATCTTAGAATTTTGAACAAAGAAGAAATTAAAGATTTTGAGCCGAACGCAAACGGAACAAAAGCAATTCACGTTCCTACTACAGGGATT
>JALSNL010000088.1 GCA_026987055.1 Melioribacteraceae bacterium
CAATTTATTTTTATAGTTTTATCCCTTTTATGTGCAAATACAATTTTCCCCCAAAAACTAATTGTTGGTTACTACCCACATTGGCTCAAATCAAGTTTGCCAACTTCAGCAATTCAATTTCAAAACCTTACTCATATTATACATGCATTTGCTTGGCCAACTGCAAGTGGAGAGATTGAATATTACAATGGAATGTTAGATGCAGATTTGAATGATAAAGTACACGAAGCTAATAAAAAAATACTTATAGCTTTTGGTGGAGCGGGCTTGTCGGATGGATTTGGTACTATGGTTACAGATTCACTATCAAGGACTAAGTTTGTTAGCAATGTATATGAATTTTTAACGAAAAATAATTATGATGGAATTGATCTTGATTGGGAATTTCCGGCAAATGAAATTGAGACAAAAGGTTTAACACAATTGATAAAAGATTTGCGCAAAACATTTGATTTGCATAATCCTTCTTTGTTGATCTCAATGGCAATACCTGCAAGCGACTGGTTTGGTAAACATTTTGAATACGAAAAAATTATTGATTTTGTTGATTGGTTTGCTATGATGGGATATGACATTTCAGGTAGTTGGTTTAGTTTTGCCGGACATAACGCACCTTTATTTAAAGGACAAAATGATTGGTCGTGGAATGATGGTTATAATTATTTACATTCAACCCGGTCAATTCCAAATAAAAAATTATTATTGGGGATGCCTTTCTATGGCAAAGAATTTAATGCAGCAGGACTTTATCAATCACAGTCCGGTAATGTTTTGGATTTAAGGTACAATGAAGTAGAAGAAAAAATAAATGGTGGAAATTGGGAATATTTTTGGGATGCTGAAACTAAAGTTCCGTATTTATTAAATAGTGAAAGAACAAAATTTATAACTTTTGACGATACAAATTCGGTTAAAGAAAAAGTAGAATATGCACTTGAAAAAAATGTTGCGGGTGTAATGATTTGGGCATTGGGTCAAGATGTTATTAATAATTCTCAACCTTTGCTGGAAACAATCGGTAGAACAATTCATTCTATTTTAAGCGTTAAAAACTTTCCTGATAAATTACCTCCTGTTATTACTTTGTATAATAATTATCCTAATCCGTTTAATCCTACTACCATTATTCAATATACAATTAACACTTCTTCCCATTTGCGAAAAGGAAGGATTGAGGAGGGGTTTGTGATACTAAAAGTTTATGATATATTAGGGCGTGAAGTGTCAACGTTAGTAAACAAAAAACAATTTCCAGGTACTTACCAAATAATTTTTGATGCTACTAATTTATCAAGTGGAGTTTATTATTATCAACTTAAATACGGTAAATCCATAATAAATAAAAAAATGATATTGCTTCGTTAGATTTTGTATTAATAAAAAGATATTTTATAAAATAAAAATATATTTTGTACTTACATAAAAATAAAAGAGAAAAAGATGATTAAAATTATATTAGTCCTATTTTCCGTAACATTTGCATCTGTTATTGCACAAAATAAAAATACTCAAATTAATTTGATGCCCTATCCTAAAGAAATAAAAATTACAGGTGAAAAATATCGTATCAAAAGTACTTTTTCAATTAACTATTCACTTACTAAAAGTGAACGATTGAAAAAAATGTCAAATAGATTTTTAATTCGTTTGGCTGAACGGACAGGTTTATTTTTGAAAAATCCTTACGCCAATCAATCCGGTGCTAAATTAAAAACGGCTCTTTTTATTCAAACGGAAAAAGTAGGAAAATTAAAATTAGGAGTTGACGAAAGTTATTCTTTGAAAATTTCAAAAAATAAAATTACACTTAAAGCTAAAACCGATATTGGTGCTATAAGAGGACTTGAAACATTGCTGCAACTTTTGAAAGCAGACGAAACCGGATATTATTTCCCAACACTCGCAATAAAAGATGCGCCTCGTTTTAAGTGGAGAGGTTTAATGATTGATGCTGCAAGGCATTTTATGCCGGTTGAAGTTATCAAAAGAAATCTCGACGGAATGGCAATGGTAAAAATGAATGTTTTTCATTGGCATCTTTCGGACGATCAAGGTTTTAGAGTGGAAAGTAAAATCTATCCTAAACTTACCGAACTTGCTTCGGACGGTTTATTTTACACTTATGAACAAATTAAAGAAATTATTAAATATGCTGATGACAGAGGAATAAGAGTAATTCCCGAATTTGATGTGCCAGGTCATGCAACTGCTATTTTAACTGCTTTCCCTGAATTAGCCAGCGCCCCGGGTCCGTATAAAATTGAAAGAAATTGGGGGATTTTTGATCCGACTTTGAATCCCACAATTGACAAAACGTATAAATTTTTAGATAAATTATTTGGAGAGATGGCAAATCTTTTCCCCGATGAATATTTTCATATCGGTGGAGATGAAAATAACGGTAAGCAATGGGATGCAAATGAAGAAATTCAAAAGTTCATGAAAGCCAATAATATCAAGGATAACCATGCATTGCAAGCGTATTTTAACAAAAGATTGTTAAAAATTTTAACAAAGCATAATAAAAAAATGGTTGGTTGGGATGAAATTTTTCATAAGGATATTCCTAAAAATATTGTTATCCAATCATGGCGCGGTAAGCAAGCTCTTGTAGATGCGGCAAATAAAGGTTATCAAGTAATACTTTCCAACGGTTATTATATAGATTTAATACAACCGACAAGTTTTCATTATTTAAATGATCCGTTACCAAAAGGTATAAAACTAAGTGATGACAAAAAGAAATTTGTTTTAGGCGGAGAAGCAACTATGTGGGCGGAAATGGTTTCACCCGAAACAATCGATTCTAGAATTTGGCCGAGAACAGCAGCTATTGCCGAACGGTTTTGGTCGCCGCAAAATATTAATAATGTAAATAATATGTACAAACGTTTGGATAGAATTAATTATTTGCTGGAAACGGTTGGATTAACACATATAAAAAATTACGGTATGATGTTAAGGAGATTAACAAATAATAATGATACTAAACCGCTTGACATTCTAATTCAAGTAATAGAACCGGTGAAAATTTATAAAAGAAATTCTTTGAGAAAACAAAACCAACAAACACCTTTAACCAGAGTTGTAGATGCCGCAACACCCGATGCAAAAGTAGCTAGAGAATTTAGAAATTTAGTTGATAGTTACTTAGCCGATAAAAAACTAGATATGAAAAAACATAATGCTTTGGTAGAGCAATTAAAAATATGGAAAGCAAATAATAAAAAACTTTTGCCTATTATTAAAAAGTCGCCTATGCTTAAAGAAATTGAGCTTATGTCTATAAGACTATCGGAACTTTCGGATTTGGGATTGAAAATTCTTAACTACAGAAAAAATCACAAAAAAATTTCCAGTGAATTGTTCAGCGATGGTTCTCAAATAATTAACAATGCCAAGGTTCCAATTGCTCAAACAGAATTAATGATTGTTCCGGCAATTGAAAAATTATTCGGTAGTATCTTATTCTAAAATTCGTTTTCCGGTTGCGGCATTATGTTTTGTTCAAAACCTCCGAGGTTTTGAATGTTAATAATAAATTACAGTAAACAGTTTTACCTTAGATTAAACTAAAGTTATTATCTTGATTAAAACCTCTGAGGTTTAAATTGTTGCGTTTTCCGGTTGCATTATTTTGTTCATAGAAATTTTCAAAAAAAATATTTTAAATAGGAATTCTAATTAAAAATAAATTGGTTTGTTTGTAACCGGAATTTATTGTTGCCGTATTTACTTGAATATTTAAATGTAAATTAGTTACAAAACTGCCAACAGCATAGCCAACAACAGCACCAAGCAAAACATCGGAAGTCCAATGTTGTTCCTGATAAACTCTTGAAGCGGCAGTAAGAACAGCCGGAATGAAAGCAGCAACTTTTAGATAAACATTTTTTGTATTTGCTGCAAGAACCGTTGAAAGCGAAAAAGCCATTGCAGTATGACCTGAATTTAACGCAAGAAAATTATCATTCCTAAAAGAAAAAGGATGAAACGAAAACGGATCATCGGAATGTCTCGGTCTTTCTCTGCCGAATCCGTATTTGAAAAAAGTTGTTACCACACCTGCCCAAAAAGCCGATTGACCGATTTCATAACCTAATTTTTTTGAGGAAATATTATCGGATAAAATTCCGTATCCGTAAAAACCGCCGGCTAAAGCTAATGTTATTATCGGTTCTCCCCAATATTTCCCGAATTTCATTGGTAAGCTGTATTGGTATTTTTGATTTTTTTGTAATTCTAATTTTATTTGTTTATCAATGAACATTGTTCCGTAAGTTAAACCCGCAACTCCGGCCAATGTAAGCCAATCGCATGTTTGCCAGTTTAACGGATTAGTTGCAATTGTTCCCGATTCATTCCAAAATTGTTTTATATCATATTTATTTTGTGCGGTTATTATTGAAGATGAAGAAACATATATAAAAAACAACAGCAATAGGGAAGTGTATAAATAATTTGAAAAATATTTCACAATAGCCTTAAATTTATTTAGTGGTAAAATGCTTTATTATAGTTGCTTGTTCCAAAGTAACCAAACCGCCGCAATTTGCTTTATCAAGAATATCATCTAGTACAGGAAGAAATTTTTGAATTTTC
>JALSNL010000089.1 GCA_026987055.1 Melioribacteraceae bacterium
CGTCCTTGGGAAATTGTTTTTACCAAAGAATTTGATTCAAAACGTGAAGCATTGCTTGCCGAAAGAAAAATTAAAAATTGGAAAAGTAAAAAAATGACACAAAGAGTTGTTAGCGGAGAGATTGTTTTTTAAGCTTTGGGCTGTATAAGTTCCACAGCAAAAAGACTATTGAATGATAATTTTTTAGAATTTGTGTTGTATATTACAAGGTGTTACCATTAAACAGGCAGTAATAAACCGATAGTTTTTCTTAACCCACCCCAACCCTCCCTTTTCAAAAGGGAGGGAGTTTTAAGCTCCTCCCCTTTGCGTAAGGGGAGGTTGGGAGGGGTTCGTTTTTTATATACTTTTGAGATTTTAAAATAATTATCACGTTTAATAGCCGTCGGGTTACTATACACACCACTCCATAAAAAAATATTTTGGTTTATAACTAAAAAATTCTTTATACGTAAATAATTGCTATGAAAAAGCTCTGGGATGTTTTCTCAAATATGGTTTTAATAACATATCTTCATTAAAAACATGATCTATTAACCAGCTTCTTAAAAATTGCGTTAATTCCGGAGCTATTCTTTTTACCTCCTCTGAATCTTTAGCACTGCTAATCTTTGTTTCCACCTCTTTTAATTCCTTTAATAAGGTATTATGGATATGCCTGTGATTCAATCTATCCGGATAACCAATTTTCCTCTGAATACTTTCTTCCTTTGAAAAATGTTTTTCTGCATATTCATATAACTGATCAAAAGCATCATAAAGTTGCTCTTTTTGCTCCAGTGTTTGCAGACATAGTTCTACAGTATTTACATATAAAATTAAATATTTATGATCGTAATCTATATTATCATTGCCAACGCTCATTTCTTTACGCCAAATAAGTGCCATAAGCAATCCCTCCTATAATTTGATTAAAATATTTAAAACATTCAAAAAAAATTTACCGCCGGACAAATTCTTAAAACATAGCTCTTTTTAATGATTATATTTATTTACATTGAAATTATATAAATAAATAATTATGTTTACGATTCCAACTTATCCTTTTTGGGGAAGGGGCGATAAGAAAGAAATCTTTTCATTAAAAGTTGAACTGCATATTAAGAACTGCCCAACAGTAAATTAAGAACAAAAACATTACAAAATCAAAGTTAATGTAACTTGTTTTGTTTGTCTATACTCAGTATTGTGGGAAGTACCTACTACTTTTATGGGGATTTTATTTATTTACCCATATTTTTAACAAATCTTTAATAAGGAGGCTGCTTTATGCGTTCAAAATTGTTTTATTTTGTTACATTTATGTTTTTTTCTTTGAATTTTTTAAATGCACAAGTTATCGGGAAAATATTTGATGCCGATTATGCAAATAAGGAATTTGGAAAAGTTAACAGTCATGTAGAAATTATTAATAGTCAACTAAAAAACTTATTGGAAGAAGCGGGCGAGTATATTATGCTAAATATTGATAACGGTAAATTACGAGTCTTGAATGGAAATAGAGAAGGAATTATTGGGCACGCAAAATCCGATGAGGAAGTATTTTATAAAATGAGTACAAGCCAAGTTTTAAAATTATTGGAAAAAGGAGGAAAAAGTTCCACACTTATTGAAATGAGACCTAAAACATTAACTTTAACTAATGGCAATTATACTATGGATTTGGTAATGCCATGTCCACCAGTCTGTTAAAATGGTTTCTATACTAAATTTATTTAATTTTATTTCAAGCATTATCGCAATAATAGCTATATTTTTTCCTATAGTTATTAATATTATTGCAAGGAAAAAAAGTAAAAATAAATTTACTAAAGAGTTAAAACTATTTGAATTCTTTATTTATTTTACATTAATAATGCAATTACTTGCTATTGGTTTAGCTAAAATTGTTGGGGTAAACAATCTAATTATATTTCGTATTTATTTACCCGTGCATTTAGCTATATTTTCTTATTTATTAATAAAATGGATATGGAATAAAAATAGTGTTTTATGGAGTATTATATTTTTCCTAATTTCTTACTTGGGTGATTATATTACCGGAAATTATAATACTCCACCTAATTTTATGATATGGTTTGATGCGATTTTATTATCTGTTTTATCATTTTATCTTTCTTATAAAAATGATAAAGAGAAAAAATATTTACCTAAGGAATACACATATATTCTTATTGGTATTTATCTTTATTCAATAATTACCGTACTTGGTATTTCACCCTCATTTACAGACTTGCGAACTTATGGATTTTTCTTCCAAGGATTAGCTATAATTGTTTCAAATTACTATTTTGCCAGGAGTTTTTTATGCTTATACCACTCGCATGGTTAGTTTTATTTTTCTTTATAGTTATTGCGGTTGTCTTTATTTTAATTTATGAAGTAGATTCAAAATTCAAATGGAAAGAGGAAGCGAACAATTTAACACAAGAAAATTTAGTACTCAAAAACAAAAAAAAGGATACTTCAAGTTTACTTGAAGAGTATGGTAAAATTCTTAATAATCTTCAAAAAAAATTAACAGATAGGCAATTTGAAGTATTTCTTTATACAATAGACGGATTATCAAGCAAGGAAATCGGAGACAAACTCCATATAGCACCTTCAACAATTGATTGGCATATTAAAGATATAAAAACAAAATTAGAAGTTGAAAAACGTTCTCAGTTTGCAGGGATTCTTATAAAAGAATTAAAACAATCTATAGACAAAGACGGGATTCCACAAAACATGACTTCAATATGAAAACGGATAGTAAAATTTAGCGTCGTTCAGTTAAATTGCTTATTGTAGCAAGATTTAAGAAAAAACCCCATTTAATTACTATCTATTTATTTTATTTTTTATGAAGTGAAATAATCCTTTTAATTGAATCTATTCTTGCCTTCATAGCTTCAACATCTTTTCTATCAATTTCTTCGCCAATATAAAATCCATAAAACCTGCTGTTTGAAGTATTTCCCATTCCGGCTAATGTTGCCCTATTATTAATGTTATTTCTACTCATACTTTTTTTACTATTAACAGCAACATCCAAATTCGTAGAGTTAGTAAGCTTAAAAGGTAAGGCTGCCATACCTTGATGCCGTGAATGTCTTTTTTGTATTTTTGTATTTGGAAGTGCTGCTTTTTTCTTGTCAATTTTCGGAGATTCAATTATAACCACATCTTGATTTGTTATCTTATTTAGCCCAAAAACTTTTTTAGTTGCTTCCAAAGGAACTGTTAAATTTCCACTAATTTCCGTTCTAAGTTTAGGAGGAATATGAAACGGATTTTCAGAATTTTCTTCCGTAACATTAAAAAGGAAAAAGAACAATAAAACTGCCGTAACAATTCCGGCAGCCGGAACAAATATTTTCCACAAAGGGAATGAATCTTTTCCTGAACGAACTTTTTCGAAATTACCATTATTGATTTTAACCATTAGGTTATACTCAAAATTATCCGCAGCTTTTTCCTTTGGTAATTCTTTCAACAGCTTTTTTATTTGTTCGAACTCATTTTCATTAAAATTGTAACGGTTTTTACTCATACTACTACCTACCCACTATAAATATTTTTTAACAATTTTTGAAGATGTTTTCTTCCTCTATTAATTCTTGATTTAACTGTACCGATAGATAAATTTGTAATTTTTGCAATTTCTTCGTAAGATAATTCTTGAACATCTCTTAAAATTACAACTTCTCTATAAACCGGCTTTAGTTTTTGCAAAGCTTTTTCAATAATTTTAGATTTAATTTCACCATCTGTGTATCTATCCGGTGAAACAAATGCTTTATCCTCTATTTGAAAATTTCTTTTTTCAGTATCATCATCGTTGCTATTTAAAGAAAGTATAACTCTTCGTTTCCTTCTTTTCAATTCATTGCGGGCTAAATTACCGGCAATTGTGTAAATCCATGTTGAAAATTTTGCAAAAGATTTATACGAATCTTTATGCAAATAAAATTTTATCATTGTGTCTTGAACTATGTCCGTACTTATATCTTTTTCTCCAAGAAAACGATAAACATAGTTTGTTAACGGATCTTTAAACCTATTAACAAGAATCTCATAAGCTTCAATTGTGTTATTTTCTTGAAACTCTTTTATTAATTCTTCATCAGTAAGTTCTTTAAGTTTCTTTTTCAACGCTTTTTATACTCTTGTTTGGTTTAAAATGTTTCAATAAAAAATAAAAATATGAATTTATATTTTAAAATATGATTATTTTGCAAATATTTCCGCTAACATTACAGTAGATAATGTTTTTTCATCAATTCCACTTGTTTTTAATGCAATATCGGTTTTGTATAATACTCTTACCGCATTTATCAATTTTGTATGATTATTGAAAAAGACAGCATTCTTGCAATTCGTATAAAAATATTTTGATATTCCAATTTCTTTTGCCGCATCCCAATCATTAGGAATTTTCTTTCTTATTTCAAAAGAACGTGCTATAACAATTAAATATTTGGTTAACATTGCAATTATAGACACCAAAGAACTTCCATGTTCAATTAAGTTGGTCATTACTTTTAGCGACTCTTTTTCATTCCCCTTTCCTATAACGTTTAGCAAATCAAAAATATTATT
>JALSNL010000090.1 GCA_026987055.1 Melioribacteraceae bacterium
AAAAGTTAATAAAATACTTGGGTAAACTAATAAATCGTTTATTTACCTGTATTTTAGCCCCAAAAAGCCGTTTTTCACCCCAAAAACCAATTTTAAGAACATTTAAGCTATTTTTTGAAAATTCATCGATCTTTCTATATATTTTTGGAAATATCAATATTTCCCGTAAATTAGCATTATAATTATATGTTTTTATACGAACTGCCATTGGCATTCATAAAAAACGAAATAAGAATTTAATTTCTGATTTTTTTATTTGCATATTATATATGTATATATTATATTTGCGCTTATATTATAGATTCGATAAAATATTTAAAAAAATAAACGATATGTATAAAGAAGAAAGAACAATAATAATTAAAGGTGCAACTATAAATGAGCTTTGGGAAGCACATTCAGATGTTAAAAATTGGCCCAAGTGGCAAGATGATATAGAATGGACAAAGGTTGAAGGGAAAGTTAAAAAAGGTATAAAGTTTATTATAAAACCAAAAGGTGGATTTAAAGTTACATTAGAGATTTTAACATTTGATAAGCCGGAACAATTTACAGATGTTTCGTATTTACCATTTTGCAAAATGTTTACTACAACAAAAATGAGAGAAGTTGATAATGGTGTTGAAATTAAACTTGAAATTAAAATGAAAGGGCTTCTAACATTTTTATGGAAAAACATAATTGCAAAAGATATACTCAATGGTCATTTAGAACAAAATAAAAGTATGGTTAACTATATTAATTCATTAAAAAATGAAAACTAAATATTGGATTGCCGTAGTTTCCAAAGAACACGTTCTAAACGGAATTAATTGGGGAATTATGCAAGTTTGTCACGGCAAAAAAGCACCTTTAAAACGAATTGGTAAAGATGATTTTATAATTTTTTATTCTTCAAAATACAGAATAAAAGACAAGACACCTTACCAAAAATTTACGGCAGTTGCAAAAGCAATTGATGATGAAATATATCAAGTAAAAATGTTTGAAAATTTTGAACCATTTAGACGAAAAGTAAAATTTCTTAAATGTTCGGAAACCGAGATTAAACCCTTAATAAACAACCTTGATTTTATACAAAACAAAAAAAGTTGGGGTTATCCATTTCGATACGGTTTATTGGAAATTTCAAAGAAAGACTTTGATTTAATAACAAATAAAATGTTACTGAAAAATGAATAAAAAAAACAACCCATTTAGTTATAAAAATTCAAATGATGCAACCGGATTTTTACTTTATAAAGTGCATAATTTTTGGCAAAGAGAAATAAAAAGAAATCTAAAAGAACTCAATATAACTCACACTCAATTTGTAATTTTGGCAAGTGCTTATTGGTTAATTTTACAAAAAGAAGAAGTAACACAAATTGAAATTGCAAAACACGCTACAATGGATGTAATGATGACTTCTAATGTAATACGAACACTTGAAAAAAAGAAACTATTAAAAAGAACAGAACACGAAACAGACACAAGAGCAAAACTTGTGATTTTAACAAAAAAAGGAATTGATACTCTTAATGTTGCGGTAAAAAAAGTGGAAACATTTGACCGTGAATTTTTTAATAATTTACAAAATGAAAAAGAGTTTAATAAAGAATTATTAAGATTGATAAGCAAAGAGTAACGGTTGCCAACAAAAAATATACGTAATTGCTGTTTTGTCGCTTAACCAAAAGTTTGTATCTTTGAACAAAATGTAGTACTAAACCAAAAGTTAAGTGCTTAAAAGTCGCAACTACGCATATTCAAATCGTTGACATCGATTACAACCTAACACGCTCCTTGAAAAACCTACAAAATCCGGAAGAAAATCGCTCGTGCGGCGATTTTGTAAAATACGTAAAAGGGATAGCAATAAACTTATATTATAAATAACAGAAACATATTGCGAAAATAAATATTTAAAATATACCGCTTAAATATATGTCACAATTTCCATTGTTCTCCATAATAGTAGTGAATATAGATGCGTAATGATACAATTAAATTACGTATTTGGAAATTAGGTGGCATCGATTATGACCTAATAAGCTCTTTGAAAAGCCTACGGAATCCGGAAGAAAATCGCTCGTGCGGCGGTTTTGAAAAATACGTAAAAGGGATGGCAATAAAAAGGTTTTTAGCAAGGTTTTAGTAAGGAAGATGATTGATGTTGGCGGAGGAAATTTCACTTCTGCTGCTCCGTGGTAACTACGGTGGAAAGGAAATTTAAAATTAATAAAATTATGATTAAATTCATAAGAGAATCTATATGGTTCAAAGGATTTGCTTTATTATTAGCAGTTACAATTTTAAACTTAGCATGTAATCAACCGCAGATTTTACCTATAGAAACAGTAAATACGAATTTAGAATATAGAAATTCTGTTCAAATACCGGAAGGAGCTCATATAGCTCGTGATTTTGAATTAAGTTATGAAATGGTCAGTTCAGTCAATAATGGAGAGGATAGTAATTCGATTCATGAATTGAGTCAAGTTTTTTTTGGTGATAGTACAAAACTTCAAGTAGTAGAAGAAGAAGTTTCAAAATATTCAAATTTGGGGTTTGATAATTATTTGAATGATATAGTTAATAGAGGATTTGTTTCAAGTGAATTTAAAGATGAAATGATGAATTTTAAACAAGACTTAACGAATTTTATTTATGATACTCATCCAACTAAAGAAGAGTTCTTATCATTTATCTCAAGTAAAAAAATAGTTGAACCTTCTCCAAATGTTGTAACATCAGTCACAGTAACAAATACATGTACCGGACAAGTGGAAACAGTATCAGGAATAACAGAAGTAACACAATAACTATGAAATATTATCTTATTTATATCGTATTTATTTTTTTAGCACTTACTGGTTGCGAAAAAGATAAAAGAAATTATTCACCATATCTGGTTGAGACTTATACTGAATTTTTAGATAGTTTGGATTTGCACTGCCCTGAAGGTGAAAGTGAAAATTATTTTACAGGAATTGTAAAAAACCAATATACTTGTTACAAAGATGGTATTGACAATTATAGATTAAGATTTAGTCTGGTATCATCTTTTATAACAGATTCGCCAACATTGACTATTGGTGACCCCAATTCAAGTTCATTATATTTATATAAGCTGAGTTTTGAGCCATTATATCCAGCCTCAGGTAAGGAATCGTTAAATATTCTTTTTCCATATTTTAATCCTAATAGAGATATTGTTGAGTATTTGGATTCAATTTTTTCGATAAAGTATCACAAAATCAAATCAGACATTGATGGAAATGAATTTGACAGAAGTACTTCTAAATTTTTTATTGAATTGAGAATGGTTGATTATAGTGATAAAAGGGCGAAAGCTTTTCCTATTAGTACAATGTATGGAAATCAAGATGATAGTTACATAATGATTAAAAAAGTAGAAAAAAGGGTGATATTTGGTAAAATAAACTATACATTGGAGATGAATCTTAAATGCGATCTTTATCACAATCCACAATTTGGGAAAGAAGGATTATGGGGGAAGATAGAAGATGGAAAGATAATAGTACACTTTTCAGTAGAATAGCTTTTTAACAATAAAATTGGCTTAAATCATAAAAAAAATCTGATTTAAGCCTTTTTATTAGAACAAAATAATATATTAATTAAATTAAATTTTTATCAGCATGAAGTATTTTATCGGTTTATTATTTATTATTTTAAGTTATAATTACTCTTTTTCACAAAGCAATTCATATTTTACTTTTTCAAATAAGGTGTTATTTTATGATTTTTCAGACATTAATTATAAATCAGGTAATGATTATCCGGATTTGGAAAACTTTGCAATAAGGTATAGTCTGGGGAAACAATATATTGGAAAGAAAGGAGCTTTTGGGTTAAATTTATCGTATTTGTACAATAATAATTCGAATGTTAAAAAGAAAATAATGTTTCAAGGATATGAAATAAGCAGTAATTTTGAATACAATATATTATTTTCTAAAGACTTTCAGATATATCCATTAGTAGAGTTTGGTTTTAACAAGTATGATATTATATTGACAGAGGATCAAGTTGGAGGATTTTCAATTTTTGATATATTAAACAAATCAATTCCTAATTATACCCTTTCAAATACAGGCTACTTTATTGATTTTGGTTTGGGGATGAAGTATTTTTTTGATATATGGATTTACAAATTAGGCATTGGGATTAATTCAGGTTACCGTATTAATTTTGATAATAAATGGAAATATAATAACATTAACCGGATTTCTGATTCAGTTGCCAAAACAAATGGTTTTTATATTGGGTTTAATTTTTATGTAAATTTAATGAAAAGGAAAATTTAGAAGTATATGTATGTGTTCTAAGTCTTTTAAATAAACTTCGTATATGGACCCCCAAAACCGATGCTAACAAGCGATATGACATCTTAGCCGATTTGGTCAGGCTACTCCGCATACGGCTAACCGCCGTCAGACTGTCTAAAAACCCATCCTGAATTTTGTTAAAAAATTTGTTTATTTCGTTAATTTTCAGTATCCTTATTGTATGAAATACATTAAAGGAGTAAATAGTGTCTGTCTATAAAGTGCTTGATTTTTGAAAAATAAAG
>JALSNL010000091.1 GCA_026987055.1 Melioribacteraceae bacterium
CTTTTGTAATAAAAACCACAAGAAAAATCCAACCATAGATGCCAATAAAGAAGTTCTTGAACCGGTTAAAAAATGAATTAAAAAATTCAATAGGAGAACAGCGATAGCAATATATTTTTTGTTGCCTTCTTCTTTGTAATACTTCCACAAAATAATCGGATATGAAACCATATTAAAACCGCCAAGTTCATTCGGGTGACTCCATAATCCTATAAAACGGGAAGGTGTTTTCCACCACCATACTCTGGAAGGCGAAACGAACATTGCCAGAAAGCTGACAATCAATAAAAATGTTACAACAATAAATAATGTATTTAACAATCCGTTTAATTTTTCTTCACTATCCAGCCAACTGTTTAATCCGAGAAGGAAAAAGAATAAAGCTGTAAAAAGTGTGGTTCGTATAAGCGTTGTGTTAGCATCAATAGAATAAAAAAACGAAGCAAAAGAGTACAATAAAAACACAAAAAGTATTACTAAATGAACAGGAACTTTGCCTTTATGTATTGGAAAGGTTCTTATAAATTTTATCAAGCCCATTAGACCTACAAACATTAATAATGATGCACGTAAATATCCGCCGGGACCAGTTGCAATTTCTCCGCTTATCCATTCTGCAACATTGTTATAAAAAAGGGAAGCTATCCAAGTAGAAATAGGAAATAAAAAAATTAGAATTTCAAACTTTTGCCACGACGCATAAAACAATATAATTCCAAATATTAAAGCAATTACAGCTGTAAATAATATGTATGGTTCAAATGTCATATTTTATAATTATATATATTTGGATTTAATGTTATTAATTACGTTCCAAAATTGTTCTTTTTCATCATTGGTAAAAAAGCTGCTTTTATAAAGCATGAATAAAATTGAAACCGATAATAATAATAATGCAGGGTAATATATTATTCTGCTATAAAAGCTTAAAATGTATATTGCAATAAATAGAAAAAGTCCGGTTAAAGAAATGATAAATAATCTGCTATATTCAAGTTTCACTTTAAACTCTCTGTAACCAAAATAAAATAATGCAACAGCCGAAGCAATTAAATAAAAATTTATACCGAATATTAAACCGTAAACTCCAAAATATTTAGTATCAAAAAATGTAATTACAAGACTAACTATTGTAGAAATAAATACTATTTTACCGGTAACTTGTGTTTTATTGTTCATATGTAAAAGAGATTGACCAACATAATTTAGTAAAGTAAATCCCATTCCGGGTAAAATTAGAAAAATCAAATAATATGATGCGTAGTATTCCTTTTCACCAATAAGATAAATTAAATCCCTAAATAGATAAAGAATACCGAAACTTAAAATTATAAAAGCAAAAGTAACATAAGTAACAATTTTAGAGATTGTTTCGGCAATATCAGCATCATCTTGATGACTGAATACAAAAGGTTCATAAGCCATTTGGAACGGACCAATTAAAACCATAATGCTTATTTGTGCAATTTTTAATGCCAGAGCAAATAAAGCCACTTCTTCCAAATTACCAAAGTGACCTAAAAAATAATTACCTGAAGTATATAAAATTAAATCACCGGACATTGCAAAAATTAGCGGGAAGCCGAATTTAAATAACATACTTAAGGTAGATATTTTTATTCTTAAACCGTGCTTGGATAAAATAAAAAATAAAACAGCTAACCAACTTAAACCAAAAGTAAAAGCTTGGGCATATAAAACACCAATAATACCCAGATTAAAAACTACAAGTGCCAAAGCAATTGATATTATTAAAAGGATTGCCGTTCCAAAACTTACATACATATAAAACAATCCTTCATTTCTTGCACGAAAGTATGAAAGAATATTTAAATTTAATGTTTGTATAACACCAACCAAAACAGTTAATACTATAAGATTAGAAATAACTTTAGTATGGAAGAAATCCGCTATTGTTTTATCCGGTATTATTAAAGAGATTAAAAGAAAAAAAGACCCTGCAAAAAGAATAATTATAAAAGAACTACCTAATAATTCACCAATTTTATTTTGCTTTTCATATTTGGTAAAAAAACGCATCAATGCGCTTCGCATACCAACATCGTTAAATGTAATTATTATTTGGATTGTAAAAAGTAATGTTTGTAAAAGTCCGAATTCTTCTTGCGTTAAGTAACGCGTATATAGAGGAATAAGCAAAAAAGATGTAAATCTTAAGGCTATTGTTCCAATTGAATATATAGCGGCGTTTTTACCAAAAGATTTAATATTCATTGATCTTATTTTAAACCGGTTTTTTATTAAAGATAATACAAATTTTTTAGAGGTTTCTAATTACTATAATATTAGGATGTGATATTATTTAATTAAGATTAAATATTTTTAAGTTACTGTTTTTTGCATCGGGAATATTTTTTTCGTTATTTTGTTCGGTTCCAACTCTTCCGGCAAAAGCAAATAAAATCCATCCTAAATGATAAGACCAACTTTCGTATAGAACTTCCAGACTATTATAATCATCTTTGAGATTAATGCCTAAAAGAGATAGAAGTAACTTAGTTTTTCTTTTGGAATTAGGCTGAGCTATTCTACGCCAAACGGCATTGTTTTCCCAATCAATCATATTAGCATTAAGCTCATTGTTTTCTTCAAGCCAATCAAGACCTTTGTAAATGTATTTTTCAAAATTTATACCCGTTGCTTTTTGAACTGCAAATAAAGTAAAAGGTGCCATTGCATCTTGATGAACCGAATAGACAGGAAACTTACTAACAACATCACCGGTTTCGGCATTGTAATGCCACATCCATTGTCCTTGTTCTCCTTGATGGTCACACATTTTTTGGGCGCAATCTTTTGCAATCATTAATGCTTCCTCGTTATTCATTTGCTGTGAATATAATGAAAAAGCATAAATAGGATAAACTTGATCTGCAAAACTTCCTATTTTACCTCTTAATTTACCATTTAACGAAACCTTAGCTTCGTGCCTGAAAACGCCAACTCCACCATAATTTTTTCTAATTTTATTATATATTTCAATTGGTAAATTACCAATTGTTTTTTTGAAATTTTCATCAAAAGTTGAAGCTAAAAGCAGACCGGTCAATAACCAAGAAAGCTCCATTGTGTTACCAAGCCTGGCATCATTATATGTTTCAAAAATATTGTTGAAATTAACTTTAGGTAAAATGATTTTAATATCTTCAGGTGAAATAAGTGCGGTTGCCCAAAGCAATAATCCTATTTCGCCAACTCCGGTATAAGTATCAACTTTACCAAGTTGGTGAAGAACAATTTTTCTAAGATCAATTTTTACAGGTAAATTATGACTTTGCGCTTTATGAAGTCCTAACAGATTTATCAGGGAATATCTTAAATTTTCTCCTTCGATAATAACTTTGCCGTTTACTTTTTTCTTTTTCATGGCAAATTCATATTTCTCAGGTAAATACATATCCTCCAAACCTTGTACTGAAAGATTTAATAGTCCGGTTAAAAGTTTAGTGTATTTTTTTATGTATTCTTGGTTCGGTTGTTGTTTTATCATTGATTTCATTTTTATAAGATTTTTTATTTTCAGTAACTTGAGAAATTAATTTTTCCAAATCATTTACAATTGATTGTAAACCTAAAGAGTTTACATTTTCCAATTTATCGGGACGTACCCATTTTTTTAATTTAATCATTTTTTTTACATCATTCGGAGATTCTAACAATGTTAATCTTCCGGCTTTAGCAAGATATTTATCTACATCCCCAATCTTTCCTCTGAAAATACTGTAAACAGGAATGCCCAATGCTGCTGCTTCTCTGTTCATTGTACCTCCGCCGCTTATTACCAAATCAGAGTACCACATTAAATTTAATGCATCAACAACTTTTTCAGGTATGCATAGTTTCCCTGAATCAAAATGGTATTTATATTGAATTTTTATTTTCTCTTTTTGCCTATTATCTCTTGGTAAAATAATTGTTTTAACATTTTCGGTAGAAGTTAAATGTTCAATTACATTAAAAAATAACTTTTCACTTTCCGGATTATGATAATGTGCTTGGTCTGCCGGTGGTCTTAATACAACATTTATATTGCTATCAATTATTTTCATTTCTGTTTTAATTGATTCGTCCGGTTTAAAAGTCGGCACATAAATATCTTCTTTGATACCCGGATAAGTTCTTAAAATGTCTGAAAATTTTGATAGCTTTTTCGTTGAAATAACTTTCGGAATAAATAATAAACTAAGTTTAACAAATGGAATAGTTTGTACAAATTCATAATCCAAAAACATTACCACGGGAATGCCTAAAAGTTGTGCAGCAACCATTTGTGCTCTGGAACCGTGCGAAATTGCTATTGTAGGTTTGGTTTTAATTGCATAGGGCAGCAATTGTAAAGATCTGTAAATTAAACCTGCAATTTTACGTAATTTATTTTTGCCGTGGTGTTTGCCTATAGGTGTAAAATCCAAATTATATAATTCGGCTAGTGCAACAGTTTGGGCGTAGTTTCTTGCAGAGATATTTGTAGTATAACCTAATTCGCTTAGTCGCTCAATTATCGGAGCAAAAAAAGGAATATGAGGGGAGTTATCTAAATCAACCCAAACTACTTTGTCGCTATTTTGGTTATGTGAATATTTTGTTTTCATAATAAAATTTTTAAACTTAAATATAAGTAAAAGTAAAATAATATATTAGCTGCGATTTAAATCACTTCTTCCATTTATATAATTGCACAGCATCATTTTCATATAGTTTAGTTATTTCCCCCGTATGTATCTCTTTATTTGGATTATATTTTTTAATGTTTAATCCTTTTATTTTTAATTTTGATAGTAAAACGCGTAATGGTATTTTCTTTTGATTAACTATTAAAATAGAATCCATATTTGTTTCTTCAATTTTCTCTTCATTAGGTGTAGGTTCATCAAAATAATATTCATTTAATGCTGTCAAATCAAAACCATTTCTTCCGTAAAGTACTGTTATGCCCGGGTCCCAAGCACCAATTAGACATAGATTTTCGTATCCGTTAGCTCTTAACCATTTGCCGGCTTCCTCTCTGGCAGAACCGATAGTAGTGTTCGGAATTATCCAAAAAACATACGTTAAAATAACCAGCCCTGTAGCTGAACTAACAAAGTATATATTTTTATAATTTATTTTTGCTAAATAATATCCAAGCGGAAATGCTAATGCCCAAAAAACGGGTAATTGAAAACTTCCAAGTTCAATAAAAAATGTTGAGCCAAGAAAGATTAATATCAGTTGAGGTAGAGTAGCAATAGCTAATCTTGAAAGTTTTTCTTTTTCAAATTTAAAAGTTTCTCTTATACCTTTATATAGATAAAAAATGAAGAAATTAAAATTTATAAATATAAAAATAACTAAAGTAACTGCCCTGTAGGGAATTCCTCTTCCTTTTTGTTCTTCGGATAAAGGGGAAAATAGATCTAAAAGATTAGAGCCTATTAGGTAATAAATAATGGAATATATTAAAAGTGAAATACTACCGATAATAAATATTTTTTTTATATTTTCTTTTGTAATCGGTTTTAGTAAAAGTAAACCGAAACTTAATGCTGATAGTGGTGAAACCAGATTTGCAAATGTGAAAGCAAAAACGGATAATAATATTTTATCTTTCAGAAAAGCATAAAGGAATAAAAGTATGAATAATAATTGCAAGGCATAAACTTCACCTATAATACTTTCTTCCCATATACTTGGTATTAGTCCGGTTACTATTGCAATAACCAAAGATTTTTTCTTATCAATTCCAAGTGACTGCCAAATTAAAAATGTTAATGTAACAATTAATGCTCCGCTAATTGCAGAAACAAAACCTGACAACCAAATTGTATTTGCCAAATTAGTCGGTGCCAAATGATAAACTAACCAAAGAATTAATGTATGTCCCAAATGATAGTTAGGTAAAGCAGTTCCTTCCAATAAAGTATTTGGTGCTAAATAAGCATAATTAAGTATAGGTGTTTTAGATAATGCACGTATTGCAAAAACAATTATATCCGGTTTGGATGTATGAAGCGGAATCTGTACCGAATAAAATATCAGAAAGATAAAGAATAGAATTAGGGATATTTTTTTATTTTCCATTTTCCGCATAAGTTTTTAATAAATTTAATGTTAGAAAAAAATAAATCTAAATTTTTTCTACGTATCCATATTGATATTTGTAACTATCTTTTTTTACTTCACAATCATTTACTAAGGTCCCCAGAAAGTTTATTCCCGAAGATTTTAATTCCTTTATAACCCAGCTTATACTTTCTTTTACAGTTTGTCCGGGACGTACTACCAATACTGCTTCTTTTACAATTCTTCCCAAAGATAAAGCGTCTGAAAGTTTTGTAATTGGAGGTGTATCTAAAATAACAAAATCGTAATTATCCAAATTTGTTAATAATTTTTTCATTCTGTCCGATGCTAAAATTTCACCCGATACATTTGAGAAAACTCCTGTTGGAATTATATCTATATTCATCAGTAAGTTTGAATTTTTTGTTAGTTTGATAGGCTTATAGATATTAGGTGTATCGGTTTTTTCGGTTAAATAATCTACCAATCCGGAAGAGTATTTTGGTAAACCGAATAATTCCGCAAGACTTGGTTTTTTAATATCGCAATCTATTAATAAAACTTTTTTACCGGATTGTGCAACAGTTATTGCAAGATTTGCAGCAGCTGTTGATTTTCCTGCATTTTCTTCGCAACTTGTTATCATTACTGATTTCGGTTCCGACGTAATTAATGTACTTAGTTTTGTTTCAAAAGTTCTGTAAGCTTCTTTGTAATTGAGTTTATCTTCCATCATAGTTACAAATCTGCCTGAGATGGATTCCGTACTTGATATTTTTTTTGTTAAAGATTTTCCGTAAGGTGGAATAACACTTAATATCGGGAAATCAAAATCTCTTTCAAGTTCATAAACATCGGTAATGTTTTTATTTGTAAAATCTTTAATAAACATTCCAATAAAACCAATTATAAAACCAAAAATTGCTCCCAGAATTAAATTCATTTTTTTATTGGGGGAAATAGGTTTTATTGGTTCTTCAGCATAATCTAATATAATTATGTCTTGTAACTTAGATAATTCCGAGATTCTCATCTCTTCTCTTTTATTAAGAAGTAATGTGAACATTTTCTCGAAAACATTTTTTTGTCTTAATAAACTTGCTAATTTATTTTCTTGTTCAGGTAAATTTTCCAAATCGCGAGAATATTTATAAATCAATTTGTTCAAATCATTTTCTTTATCTTGCAATGCGGTAATCATAATATTAAAAGCAGTTACGGTATTATGATTGAATTTGGAAAGTTCTTTTTTAACTTTATTAATTTGTTCGGATAATAATACTACATCAGGGTGAATTTCTTTCCTTTTTTGTAGCATCTCAATCTTCTTTAATTCTAATGTTGATAATTCTTTCATTAAATTAGAAAAAGGGGAATCAGTTGATTGATATTTCTCCGGTGTTAAATATGTTTGATCAACAAATCCTTCGCGAACAACTTCTTGGGCAATGTTTCTGGCTTTGGTTTTGTAAAGTGTCAGTTCCAAATCTGTTTTGAGTTTTTCTGTTTCTAATCTGCTTAAAAAGTCTATTATACTTTTAGAGCGTTTATCAACAGATATAAGTTTTTCTTTTGACTTAAAATAACTAAGCTCATTTTCCGCATTTTCCAGTTTGAGTGAAATCTTTTTTAATTGGTCGTCAATAAAATTAAATGATGTACGGATATTATCTTTTTGCAATAACATCCTTTTTTCTCTAAACTCTTTTGCAATTGTATTTGCTATTGTTTTTGCTGCATAAGGAGATTCCGATTCAACGGATATTTCAAAAATATTTGTTTTTATTCTTTTGAAAACGCCAATACTTCTATCAAGAGAATTAAGTACTTTGTTATAATCTTTTGTTTCAAAAATAACTTCCGATTTTGATTCTGTATTCGGCCACTCAATATCTACAACCCATTCGGATTCTTTTAACTCGGAATATTTTTCTCTGTCGGAATTATTGGTCTCAATTATAGCAAAACTATTTTCGTTATTATTTTTAGCTACAAATTTTCCATGTTTAGTTTTGATACCGATATTAAATGTGTTGATTTTAGGATATAGATTTTGATCATATTTATATTGATAGTTATTTTGATAATCCAAAAGCGGAAGATTAATTTTTTTAGATGTTCCATCAGGCAACACAATTTCCGAAACATATACATTTAATGATAATTTATCTATAACACTATTTAAAACTTTACGTGTTTTAACCAATTCCATTTCGGTTTCCAGAACATCTTGGCTTTGTGGAATCAGAATATTTTTTACTTGATCTTGATTAGCAGTATTTTCTACAAATTGCTCTTTCTTTAAAAGTGCAGATGTTCTATATACAGGTTTCTTAAAAATGTTATAAAGAAGCGCTGCTAATACAGATAGTATTATTGCAATTATTAAAATATTTTTTCTTCTTTTAATAATTCTAAAAATTTCTGTTAATGATATTTCAGTTTTTTTCATTTTATTTTTATTTCGTTTTTACAATTTTCTATTTTGTAAATAATCCTGCAATTGCTACAAGTACAGCAACACCGGAAACAATTACGGAAGCATCTCTGGCAGTAACCCACCAAGTACGCGGAACATATATTTTATCTCCGGAACGAATGCCTATATCCAGCATAGAATTTCCATTCTCAAAAATATCTTTTACATTTATTTCCATTTTGGAATTATCTCGTATAATATAAATACCATCCAAATCGGCATCATTTGTTTCTCCGCCGGCTTTTGCAAGTATATCTGTTAGGGATTCAAAACCACTTGCGTAATAAACACCCGGTTTCCCAACTTCACCTAATATATCAATTCTATAAAGTGGTTGAATATTTAATTCAGGGTTCCGGTATATTCTAGAGTATTTATCTATAATTTCGTTACGAATAGTAGAAAAATCTCTGTTTACCGTGTTAATTAATCCTAAATAAGGTAGCTGAATTTTGCCATTGTCTTGAATATAATATTGTCCTTGAATTTTTTCTTGTATATTGAAAAAAGTAAGGTTTATTCCATCTCCGGGTTTTAAAACTTGTCCGGTAATTTTTGCTGAAGATACAATAAATATTATAACCAATAGTTTAGTAATATTTTTCATTATGTTTTTTCGAGTTTTTTTGTTTATCTATTGCAAATAAATTAAAAATTTCTAAAAAATTGTGTCTTGAATCAAGTTAATGCCTTATCTAAAAAATAAATGATTTTATTTGACACAGTAATTTTAATTTTTTTATGATTGATAAAAGTTCTTATTCTGCAATACTATAATTTTTCACTATATTTTTTTGTTTTGAATCCGTTAAAATAAGTTGTTTTACAACCTTATTGGCTAACCCGCAGCTTGCATTCCAAGATGTAATATTCGGATATACTTGTGCAGAACTTGCCAAAAAAATGTTTGTATCTTTAATTTTTATTTTCGGCTTTATGTTGCTATAACCTAAAGGATAAATAGGTTCAACAAAAGGAGCCTTAAAAATTTTAATATCTATTATATTACTATCGGAAATTTTTAGGTCAGGATAAAGTTTTAAAAGTTGTTTTTTCCATCTTTTTGCAATTTGGGAATCTTCTTCGTTAAAAAGTTCGGAATCTCTATTACAATATTTCATTACATAAACAGCGTGATTATTATTGTATTGTTCATTATTAATAAGCTCTGTCATTTCAACAACACCATCAAATTCAGTCTTTGAATTTACAACAGGAGCCCAATAATAATTATCCAAAGGTTTATTTAGGATAAACAATGCATTTACAACACCTTGATATGTCAAGTTTGGATCGGTAAAATTATTTTCTATGTTAGTTCCTTTTATTGCTTTAGCAAATGATGGAATTGGAATTGTAGATATTACCCAATCTGCTTTTAATGTTGTAGTATCGGTTAAAAATACGTTTACACCATCAGAGCTTTTTTCAATTTTTTTTACCGTTGTGTTTGTCTTAATTTCTCCACCAAGTTCTTTAATCTTTTCTTCTAACTTATCAATAATTGTTTTAAGTCCGCCATGTATATAACCACGCAAAGCCTTATTCTTTTCTCTGCCTAACCTTTGCCAAATATATAGCGAAGGTAAATTGCCTGCATGATTTCCAAATTTGGATAAGAATAATTGTTTTAAGATTTTTTCCCAAATTGTTTTTCCATAAAGACTTTTAAACCATTCTTCTATGGGTAAATTATCCAGGTCTTTTCCTTTTCCCAAATATCTAATTGCCAGACTGATAACGCCAAATCTTATTCTATTAAAGAAAGAAATAGGTTTAAATTTTAATAAATCAAAAGGGGAATTGAAAGGATAGCGTTTCCCATCAACAATAAAGCCCATTCTGGTTGGTTTCCAGTATAGTTTATCTTTTAATCCTATTTCGCCAAGTAATTTTAACAGCGGTTCATCAGAAGGCATTAAACAATGATAAAACTTATCAACCCATTTATCTTTATATCTAAAAAAAGTTCCCAAACCACCCAGTTGAGCATTACTTTCCAATAATGTTACTTGGTAACCGTTTTTCTGTAATTGATAAGCTGATGTAAGTCCGGCTATTCCGCCACCAATAACTATAATTTTTTTACCCATTTTATATTCTTCTCGGTGCAGGAGAAACTCTGTCTCTAATTGCTAATTTTAAATATTGTAATAAAGTTTTAGATAGCTTTAATTTACTTGCTCCTAACTTTCTGTCATATCTCAGTTTAAAAGGAATTTCAACAATGTTTGGTGACCAATGTCTAAGTTTTAACAATAGTTCAACCATACAAGCAAAACCTTGCTCATGAATTAATGTTTCTCCATAATGAAGTGAAGCTTTTTGAAGTATGTTAACCCTGTAAGCTCTATATCCGCTTGTAAAATCATTAATCTTATTAAGTGGTAAAAGTGTTTTGAAAACAAAACTTGCCCCGCGTGATAACAAACGTCTAAATGGTGGTGCACTTTTATCATCACCGCCGGCAACGAATCTTGATGCAATAACGATATCGGCTCCTTCTTCAATTCTCGTTATCATTTCATCTAATAATGTAACATCATGTGTGTCATCAGCATCCATTATTACAATCATATCATTATTCTCAGCATTAGAAAGGGCTTCTTTTATTCCGGTCTGCACAGCTTGCCCAAGTCCCATATTTACTTCATGGTTTACAAGCGTTAGATGGAAATTTTTATTTAGTTTAGTTGCAACTTTTTCCGTGTTGTCCGAAGAACCGTCGTTAACTACTATTACGTTTACCTTAATATTGTGTGAAATATCTAATTCTTCAATTCTTTTTAACAAATTAGGCAAAGACTCTTCTTCATTATATGCCGGTAAAACATAATATACAGCTCCTACTTTTTCTGTCATTATAGTCGGATGGATTTCCTCAAATAAAGTCGCTTCTTTTTTCATTAAGTTTTCTCTATTATATTCTTTGAGTAATTCTTTTTCTAATGTTTTTACTACAACCATTTTGCACCCTTGTTAAATTCAAAATACTTTTTTTTTATTTAGGTGCAATAAAATGTAAATTGAGACATAAAGTGTGATTTAACTCAAATTATTAAAATATTTAAGTTTTAATCGTATATTAATATAT
The DNA here is from genome assembly GCA_026987055.1 of Melioribacteraceae bacterium. GTDB lineage: Bacteria > Bacteroidota > Ignavibacteria > Ignavibacteriales > Melioribacteraceae > JALSNL01. The sequence continues at coordinate 11,637 of JALSNL010000091.1, forward strand.
AGCATTTTTTTAAAAATGCTATTTATTTGTAAAAAAAATATGGATTACTATGAAAAAGATATCAATTATATTCGGGACAAGACCGGAAGCTATAAAGTTAATTCCCGTAATTTTAGAACTTAAAAAGAATAAAAATTTTGAAATAAATATTTGTGTTACTGCCCAGCATAGGGAAATGTTGGATCAAGTATTGGAAATATTTAATATTAAACCGGATACCGATTTGGATTTAATGCAGCCAAATCAAACATTAAGTACATTAACTTCCAGAATTATAAATGCGGTGGATAATTATTTCAGCGAATACAAACCGGATATTGTTCTTGTTCAAGGAGATACAACAACGGTTTTTGCTGTTTCGCTTGTTGCTTTTTATCATAAAGTAAAAGTAGGTCATGTAGAAGCAGGATTAAGAACCGGGAAAAAGTATTCTCCGTTTCCGGAAGAAATTAATAGAGTATTAACATCAAGAATTGCGGATATACATTTTGCACCAACGGAAATTTCAAAAAACAACTTATTAAAAGAAGGAATTAACAGCGAAAAGATTTTTATTACAGGCAATACGGTAATTGATGCTCTCTTTTTAGCAAAAGAAAAAGTTTTGGAATTAAAACCCAAGGTTAATGGCTTACAGAAAAATTTAGAAGAAATTTCTCCGTATATTTTAATAACCGGTCATAGAAGAGAAAATTTTGGTGAGGGCTTTATAAATATTTGTTCGGCAATTTCAGAACTTGCGCTTAAATACGAAAATTATAACTTTATTTATCCCGTTCATTTAAACCCAAATGTTCAAGATCCGGTTAACAAACTTTTAGCAAACAAAAAAAATATATTCTTAATTAAACCGCAAACATACCTTCCGTTTATTTCATTGATGATGAATTCAAAAATAATACTTACGGATTCCGGTGGTGTTCAAGAAGAGGCTCCCAGCCTTGGAAAACCGGTTTTAGTAATGCGGGAAAATACCGAACGACCGGAGGCAGTTACAGCAGGAACTGTTAAACTTGTTGGAACTGATAAGCAGAAAATATTTAATGAAGTATCCAAATTACTTGATAACAATTTAGAATATAAAAAAATGGCAAATGCTATTAATCCTTATGGTGACGGACTGGCAAGTAAAAGAATATCTGAAATTTTATCTGAAATATAGATAATTATTTTAAAGATTTTTTTTAAAATTGTATATAAAATTAGTTTAGTTAAACGAAATTTATCATCCCTCATTGGTAAAATTTTCCCAATATAAAATCCCCCATTTATGTTATTGATGAAATGTTTATTTTAACATACCTTTACACATAATCAAAAAACAATGTATTTAGATACAGACGCAAGGAAGAATATAGTAGATATTGCAATTATAAAGATTAATACTACAAACTTTCTCATTCTAAAACACTTTGCTATAAATATAATTATTGCTAAATTGATAGCTTAATAAATTCATATTTATATAACAATAGATTTATTTTTAAAAAATAATTTCATATAAAAAAAACTATAACTTATTGTTTTCTGCTATCTTAATTATAGTTTATAAGTATTTGCTTTATATAGACTAAGTAATAAATTGTAATTCAATACGCTAGGGGAAACTTGTAACCAACTTGGCGAAGCTGTATTTAAACGACAATTAAAAATGACTTCAAAAAATTTATATTGGCACAAAGGTAAAGTAAGTATTTCCGATCGTGAAAATGCTAACGGACATAAGAGTGCATGTCTCTGGTTTACCGGATTATCAGGCAGTGGAAAATCGACACTTGCTTTAGAAGTTGAAGCGGAACTTTTTAAGCTGGGAATACAAACATATATTTTAGACGGTGATAATGTTCGTCACGGTTTGAACAAAGATTTGTCATTTTCCGAAACCGATAGAAAAGAAAATATTAGAAGAATTGGAGAGGTGGCAAAATTGTTTGTTGATGCCGGAATTATTGTTCTAACAGCGTTTATCTCACCTTTTGTAAATGATAGAGAACAAGTAAGAAAACTATTACCCGAAGGAAAATTTATAGAAATATTTGTTGATTGCGATTTGGAAACTTGCGAAGCGAGAGACCCGAAAGGACTTTATAAAAAAGCCAGAGCAAATGAAATAAAGGATTTTACGGGAATTTCATCACCTTATGAAAAACCTGTAAATCCTGAAATAATTATCGATAATGGGAAGAATTCTGATCTTAATAAAAATATTGCAAAGATTATTTCTCATTTAAAAAGTAAAAGAATTATTGATTTCAAATAATTATTCTATTACTTAGGATAAAAAAGATTCTCTTGTGTATAAAGAAACCAAATTACGATCAATTGTAAAAACAATCTCTTGGCGTGTATTAGCTACATTAACAACCGTTAGCTTGGTCTATATTTTTATTGGCGATACTAAAATTGCATTTGCAGTTGGCGGAATAGAAGTATTCCTTAAAATGCTAATATATTTTATTCACGAAAGAGTTTGGGATAAACTGAAATTCGGCAAACATGAAATCCAACCTTTTGTTATTTGGATTACCGGATTAGCAAGATCGGGCAAATCCGAAATAGGAGAAAAACTTACAAAAAAACTTAAAGAGATAGGATTAAAAGCCGAGCATCTTGACGGGCATTCCGTAAGAGATCTATTCCCGCAAACCGGTTTCAGCAGAGAAGAAGTTAATTTACATATTGAAAGGGTTGGTTATCTTGCCGGTAAATTGGAAAGTCAAGGGGTTTTTGTTGTTGCTTCATTTCTTTCACCTTATAAAGAATCAAGAGAATTTGTAAAGAAGAATTGTAAAAATTATGTTGAAGTTTATATTTCAACGCCCGCGGAAGTTTGTGAAGAAATGGACACAAAAGGAATTTATAAAAAAGCTAAAGCAGGTGAGATAAAAAATTTTCCCGGAGTAAATGTTGAATACGAGAAACCGGGAAATCCCGATATAACAATAGATACATCTAAAATAAGTACTAACGAAGCTGCAGATAAAATTTTTAACAACATTAAAAAGTATATTTAATTATGGATCATTTACAACAATTAGAAAATAAGAGTGTGCATATTTTCAGAGAAGCTTATTCAAATTTTAAAAATATGTGTATGCTTTGGTCAATTGGTAAAGACAGTACCGTTTTACTTTGGCTTGCCAGAAAAGCATTTTTCGGTCATGTACCTTTTCCGCTTGTTCACATTGATACTCATTATAAAATTCCCGAAATGATTGAATACAGAGACAGACTTGCCAAAGAGTGGAAGTTAAACATGGTTTACGGACAAAATGAAAAAGCTTTGGCGGAAAAACAAACATATCCCGATGGAAACGTTGATAGAATTACCTGTTGCAGAAATTTAAAAACAGATGCATTAAGAAATACATTAAGCGGTAAATGGAAAAGATACAGACTTAACCATGAAACCGGCAAATACGAAGTTGATAAAAATACCGAACCATATACCGGCGTAATTGTGGGAGCACGTGCAGACGAAGAAGGGAGCAGGTCCAAGGAAAGATATTTTTCACCGAGAGATATTGAAAATCAATGGGATGTTGGAGATCAACCGCCTGAATTTTGGAATCAATTTAAAACCGATTTTGCTCCGGGAACACACTTAAGAATTCATCCTTTATTAGATTGGACGGAACTAAATATTTGGGAATATATTCAAAGAGAAAATATTCCAACGGTTTCTCTTTATTATGACCAAGGTGAAGGAAAACGTTATCGTTCGTTAGGTTGTTATCCTTGCACTTCGCCAATTGAATCAACATCAAAAAATATTGAAGAAATAATTGAAGAACTTAAAAGCGGAAAGTTAAAAAATATTGCCGAACGTTCCGGTCGCGAGCAAGATAAAGCCGATGGCGGAGGATTGGAAACCTTAAGGCGTGGCGGATATATGTAACCCGTGAAAACACGAACGAAAAACACGGATGTGAAAAGATTGAGTGATTGGGAAGAGATTGGATGAATGAAAATAGGTTGAATGAATGAAAGATTGGGTGAATGGTTAAAAAGTATAAAGGTGGAAAAATGAAATATTCAGAGAGGAATAAAAATATCAATAGAGGATTTAGAAAGCTGAAAGTTTGAAAAGAAGCTATTGAATTGTTTCGGTTTGTAAAATTAAATCTCGATAAATTAAATTCGGTTTCGTATAAAAGCAATGCACAAGTCGAGGATTCTATTTTATCTGTTTCATCTAATATTGCAGAGGGTTATTGTAGTGTTATGTTAATTTATAAATGACGGTAATCTAAAAACTCACCCCAACCCCTCTCTTAAAAAGAGAGGGACTGCTCCCTCTCCCTTTGGGAGAGGGTTGGGGTGAGGGCTAATTTACCGACAAAGTATAGTTAACTTTACAGTAGAAGGTACTTAAAAGAAAATATTCAATTTAATAATATTGCACTTGGTTCACTCGGTGAAAATTACAGTCAAATTTATGCATTCTATAATGCCGAATTAGTTACTGAGAAATGGTTTAACGAATATGATTCAAAACATTATTCACTTGAAAATAAATTAATTAACTACAATCGTTCACAAATTAAAATGATTAAAGAAAAAACAGATTGGAACAATGATTATGTTATCAGAGAAATGGTTGAAAAATATGGAATTGAAGATTGAAGCAATCATTTCCTAAAGCTTTTCTCTTGGGAATAATCAAATTCCGTCTGAACGAAGTGAAGACAGATCAATCATTCAATTTTTAACAATCATCCAATCATTCTTTTTATTTGAATTATGAAACAACAAATGAACATAGTAATTGCCGGACACGTTGATCACGGCAAAAGTACAATTATAGGAAGACTATTAGCAGATACCGGTTCTTTACCGGAAGGTAAGCTTGAGCAAGTTAAAGCAATGTGCGAACTTAACTCAAGACCTTTTGAATATGCCTTTTTGCTTGACGCACTAAAAGATGAGCAATCACAAGGAATTACAATAGATTCCGCACGGGTATTTTTCAAAACGGAGCAAAGAGATTATATAATTATTGATGCTCCCGGACATATAGAATTTTTGAAAAATATGGTTTCCGGAGCAGCACGTGCAGAAGCCGCACTTTTGGTTATTGATGCCGATGAAGGTGTACAGGAAAATTCCAGACGCCACGGTTACATGCTTTCGATGTTGGGAATTAAGCAAATTGCGGTGTTAGTAAACAAAATGGATTTAGTCGATTATAGTCAAGAAAGATTTGAGTCAATTGTAAAGGAATATACCGATTTTCTTAATGAAATTAATGTTGTTCCCAATAGTTTCATTCCGGTAAGCGGGATGATGGGTGATGCAATTGCAAAATTGACAGATAATATAAAATGGTATTCGGGAAAAACCGTGCTCCAAGTTTTGGATGATTTTAAGAAAGAAGAACTTCCAATCAATAAACCTTTCAGAATGCCT
>JALSNL010000092.1 GCA_026987055.1 Melioribacteraceae bacterium
ACGGAAAACAAATACATTGTTAGAACACATTGAGAAAAATAAAAATCTTAATACAAATTTTGGGTTATAACTATTTTTTCATAATTTTTTATCGGATATCATAATTCTTGATTTTTTGATTAGTATATTTCCACCATAATAATAATTTGATAATTATAAAATATTTCCAACTTTTGAGAATGAAATCTTATTAATAAAAAAAAGAAGTGAGCTTAATCAATAGTTCATTCTATTATCAATTAAAACAAAAGGAAAATATTAGGCATATAATTTGACAGCAACAACCTCTGAAAAAACAAGGAACAATAAAATGAAATTAAACAAAATTGAGCATATCGGTATTGCAGTTAAAAGCATAGAAGAAGCTTTAAAATATTATGAGAACATTCTCGGACTAAAATGTTATGCAATTGAAGAAGTTCAAGACCAAAAAGTTAAAACAGCTTTTTTAAAAATCGGAGAAACAAAGTTGGAGCTATTGGAAGCTACAAGTAGCGAAAGTCCGATAGCCAAATTTATAGAAAAACGCGGTGAAGGAATTCATCATATTGCATTTGAAACCGATAAAATTGAAGAAACTTTAAATGAAATAAAAAATAAAGGTATAAGATTGATAGATGAAACTCCAAGAAAAGGAGCGGAAGGATTGCAGATCGCATTTTTACATCCTAAATCTACAAACGGAGTTTTAACTGAAATTTGTTCAAAATAATTATAAACAAAATGTGAAATTAAAAATTCACATTTAAACGGAGACGAAATGGGAATAGAAAGTAAAATTGAAGAACTATTAAAAAAGCGAAAAGAAGCACGTTTAGGCGGAGGCGAAAAAAGAATTGAAGCCCAACACGGCAAAGGCAAAATGATAGCTCGCGAAAGATTACAACTTTTATTAGACGAAGGCAGCTTTGAAGAGTTTGATATGTTTGTTCACCATAGAACTGTTGGTTTCGGCTTGGAAAAACAACAATATCTTTCAGACGGAGTTGTTACCGGATATGGAACAATTGACGGAAGATTGGTTTATGTTTTTTCTCAAGATTTTACTGTTTTCGGCGGCTCCCTTTCGGAAATGTACGCCCAAAAAATTGTAAAGATTATGGAAAAGGCTATGAAAGTCGGTGCCCCGGTAATCGGAATTAATGATAGCGGCGGTGCACGTATTCAAGAAGGTGTAAAAAGTCTTGGTGGATATGCAGATGTTTTCCAACAAAATATTTTAGCTTCCGGTGTTATTCCTCAAATATCCGCAATTTTAGGTCCATGTGCCGGCGGTGCAGTTTATTCACCTGCTCTAACTGATTTTACAATTATGGCAAAAAAAACAAGCTACATGTTTGTTACCGGACCAAAAGTAGTAAAAACAGTAACCGGCGAAACTGTAACTACCGAGGAACTTGGTGGTGCACAAGTTCATGCTACCAAATCCGGTGTTACACATTTTGCAGCAGAAGATGAAGAAGAAGCATTATTATTAATTAGGAAACTGTTAAGTTATTTACCTCAAAATAATTTGGAAGACCCGCCGGTAAAAATTTGTAACGATCCTATTGACAGATTGGAAGATTCGCTTAATTCAATTATTCCGGATAACCCAACTAAACCATACGACGTAAAGGATGTAATTGCAGCCATTGTTGATAATGAAGAATTTCTGGAAGTACAAAGACAGTATGCGCCAAACATAGTTTGCGGATTTGCCACATTTAACGGTAACTCCGTAGGCATTGTTGCAAACCAGCCTAATTATCTTGCCGGTGTGCTTGATATAAATGCATCGAGAAAGGCAGCAAGATTTGTTCGCTTTTGCGATGCTTTTAATATTCCACTAATTACACTTGTTGATGTTCCGGGATTTCTGCCGGGAACAAAACAAGAATACGGCGGAATTATTACACACGGAGCAAAACTTTTATTTGCTTATGGTGAAGCAACTGTTCCTAAAATTACAATAATTTTAAGAAAAGCCTATGGCGGAGCTTATGATGTAATGAGTTCCAAACATTTACGCGGTGATATCAACTATGCTTGGCCAGGTGCCGAAATTGCAGTGATGGGACCCAAAGGTGCTGTTGAAGTTCTGTTTTCTAAAGAATTAAAAGCTATTAAAGATGAAGAAGAAAAAGCACGTTTTATCAAAGAGAAAGAAGATGAATATAAAGAAAAATTTGCAAATCCGTATGTAGCTGCTAAATACGGATATATTGATGATGTTATTGAACCGCGTAATACCCGGTTTAGAATTATCAGAGCTTTACAAATGTTAGCTACTAAAAAAGATCATAATCCACCGAAGAAACATTCAAATCTTCCGTTATAAAAGGAGTTATCATGTTTGAACAATTTAGCTTATCGAATATTTGGAATAATAACGGAATTTTAATTTCAGTTGTTGGTTATATTGTTGTTTTTATTGCTTTGTTTCTATTAACAATTATAATTTCTTACTTCCAAAAAGTTTTACAACTAAAACAAAGAAAAAAATTAAAAGAGACCGGACATAGAGCAGCAGATTCAGATGACTTGTCAATTTCCGGAGAAGTTAGTGCTGCTATTTCTACAGCACTTTTTCTTCATTTTCAAGAAAAGCATGATTTGGAAAATACAGTATTAACAATTAAAAGAATTCAAAGACCATATTCGCCTTGGAGTTCCAAGTTTTACGGTTTAAGAGATTATCCCAGAAAGTAATCACTGTTTCCAAATAAATATTTATGTCTATAAGAAGAATTAAAAAATAAGGTTATAAAAATGAAAAAATTTAAGTTCAATATTCGTGGAAACGATTACAATGTAGAAATTCTTTCTTTAGAAGATAACATTGCCGAAATAGAAGTTAACGGTTCCACTTACCAAGTAGAAATTGAAAAAGCTGTTAAAGAAACTAAAACTCCTAAATTAGTACGCCCTAAAATTATTCCTACCGGTGGAAGTGAAAGAGCAAGAACAAACAAACCTACCGAAGCTAAAGGTGTTGGTTCTATCAAAGCTCCATTACCGGGAACAATTTTAGAAATAAAAATAAAAACCGGAGACAAAGTAAAAGTTGGAGATACTTTACTAATTATGGAAGCAATGAAAATGGAAAATGAAATTAAGTCCGATAAAACAGGAGTGATTGCTTCAATTAAATTTAATATCGGAGATTCGGTTATGGAAGGTGATGTTTTAGTTGAGATAGGAGAATAATTAATGGAAGGAATAAATCAATTTATCCGCTTTACAGGTTTTGCCAATATTACAATTGGTCATGCTGTAATGATTCTGATTGGTATCTTATTCATCTATCTTGCAATAAAAAAAGAATATGAACCTCTGCTATTAGTTCCTATTGGTTTTGGAATTATTTTAGGAAACATACCTTTTGTTGAAAATGTGGGATTGCAAATCGGACTTTATGAAAACGGTTCCGTACTAAACTATTTATATTTTGGAGTTCTTAAAGGTATTTATCCACCATTAATATTTCTTGGTATTGGTGCAATGACGGATTTTTCCGCATTGTTATCAAATCCGAAATTAATGTTACTTGGTGCTGCCGCACAAATAGGAATTTTCTTAACATTTATGGCAGCTTTAGCCCTTGGCTTTGATGTTAACCAAGCCGCAGCTATTGGTATTATTGGCGGAGCCGATGGACCAACCGCTATTTTCCTTTCATCTAAGCTAGCACCGGAATTATTGGGCGCCATTGCAATTGCTGCATATTCTTACATGGCTCTTGTTCCGGTTATTCAACCGCCAATTATAAAATTGCTTACAAGCAAAGAAGAACGACTAATTAAAATGAAACCGCCTAAAGCCGTAACCAAACTGGAAAAAATGTCTTTCCCAATTGTTGGGCTTTTACTTACAACATTTATTTCACCGGGAGCCTTACCTTTGTTGGGAATGCTTTTCTTTGGTAACTTATTAAAAGAATCCGGCGTTACCAAACGTTTGGCTGATACCGCAGCAAAACCATTAATTGATATTGTTACAATTCTTCTTGGATTAACAGTTGGAGCTTCCACACAAGCAACACAATTTTTAACAAAAGAATCAATTTTAATTTTCATACTTGGAGCAATTTCTTTTATGATAGCTACTGCCGGCGGTGTTTTATTTGCCAAATTTATGAATCTGTTTTTAAAGAAAGAAGATAAACTAAACCCAATGATTGGAGCAGCCGGCGTTTCTGCCGTACCGGATAGTGCAAGAGTTGTTCATACATTAGGACAAACAGAAGACCCAAGTAATTACTTATTGATGCACGCAATGGCTCCTAACGTAGCCGGTGTTATTGGCTCCGCAGTAGCAGCAGGTATTATGATGGGATTTTTATTAAGAGTGTTATAAAGAAATAGATTCAAATAGAATATTTTTATTATACAAAGAACGATTTGTTTTCCCAAAAGGGAGCTGGAATCGGATATAAATAATTGAGAGATCTCCGAAGTTTTTAATGTTTTTAAGATACCTGAATTTTAATTTTTGTAAAAAATTAACTTAATTAAACATATATCAATTAAACTTCGGAGATTTTGTAATTTCCTACTTCAACAAAATAA
>JALSNL010000093.1 GCA_026987055.1 Melioribacteraceae bacterium
AAATATTATTTTTGAAAAAGCAGATCTGTTAGATTATGACCTATTACAAAAAGTATTAACTAAATATTCTTTTGATGCAATAGTGCATTTTGCAGCTTTTGCTTATGTTGGTGAGTCGGTTGAAGATCCGAAATTATACTATGAAAACAATGTAATTGGTAGTTTCAATTTAATAAAAGCGGCTATAAATACAAATGTTAAAAAATTTGTATTTTCTTCTACATGTTCTTTATATGGTAATCCGGAAATTATTCCCATCTCAGAAAAATTACCGACAAATCCGATAAATCCGTATGCACAGACAAAACTAATTATTGAAAATATACTTAGAGATTTTGATAGAGCTTATGGAATGAAATCGGTATTTCTACGTTATTTTAATGCTGCCGGAGCAGATTTTTCGGGTGAAATAGGAGAAAGTCATCAACCGGAACCGCATTTAATTCCTATAGTATTAAATACTGCGTTGGGTAAAAGAGAAAAAGTTTTTATATTTGGTGATGACTATGATACAAAAGATGGAACTTGTATAAGAGATTATATTCATATAAATGATTTGGGTGATGCGCATTTACGTGCTTTAAAATATCTGGATAATGGTGGTAAAACCGATGTAATTAATTTGGGAACCGGAGAAGGATATTCCGTAAAAGAAATTATAGATACAGCTGAAAAGATTACAGGAAAAAAAATCAATACGGAAATAACAAAAAGGCGGGAAGGTGATCCGGCAATATTGGTTGCCGATAATAAAAAAGCTAAGGAAATTTTAGGCTGGGAACCAAAATATAACTTAAATGATATTATTTCATCTGCATATAATTGGCATAAATCCCCAAGGTTTTAGTTTATGTTAAAAAAGATTGACACACCAATTCAAGATTTGTTTATAATTGTTCCTGATAAATTCAAAGATTCACGGGGATATTTTTTTGAAGCTTATTCTGAAAAAAAATATCATGAATTGGGTTTAACTTATAAATTTGTACAAGATAATATTTCCAAATCTGTTTATGGAACCGTTAGAGGATTGCATTATCAAGTAGGAAAATTTGCCCAAGGAAAATTGTGTCAAGTAGTTTTGGGTAAAGTTTTGGATGTTGCTGTAGATATTAGATTTGGTTCCCCTACTTTCGGAAAATATTTTTCTGTGGAATTATCGGCAGAAAACAATAAACAATTGTGGATTCCTCCCGGGTTTGCGCATGGTTTTTCGGTACTTTCCGATGAGGCAATATTTCACTATAAATGTACTAATTATTATAGTAAGAAAGATGAAAGATGCATAATTTATAATGATGAAAATATTAGTATAAACTGGAAAGTAAAAAATCCGATTATTTCTACTAAAGATGCTGAGGGTTTATTACTAAAAAATATTGATAAAGATTTTATTTTTAACAAAGTATTATAACGGAGGAATTCCATGAAAATTGCTGTAATTGGCACTGGTTATGTTGGGTTGGTTTCAGGAACTTGTTTTGCAGAAACAGGTAATGATGTTACGTGTGTAGATAATAATCCTGAAAAATTGGAAAAATTAAAAAAAGCAGAAGTACCTATTTATGAACCTGGTTTAGATCTTTTGTTTTATAGGAACATAGCTAAAAAGAGACTTAATTTTACAGATGACTTAAAATCCGCAGTGCTTTCCTCGGAAATTGTTTTTTTATGCTTGCCAACACCCCAAGGCGAAGATGGTTCGGCAGACTTAAAATATGTACATGGTATAGCCGAAGACATTGGTAAAATATTAAAGGAAAATCCGGAACATGATTTTAAGATAATAGTAAATAAAAGTACTGTTCCCGTCGGCACATGTGCATCTGTGACGGGAATAATAAATAAACAAGGCGCAAAAGATTTTGAAGTAGTTTCAAATCCGGAATTTTTAAGAGAAGGATATGCTATTGATGATTTTATGAAACCTGATAGAATTGTTATTGGTGCCACATCTCAAAAAGCAATGAAAAAAATGAAAACTTTGTATGCTCCGTTTGTTATGCAAGGCAATCCTATAATTGAAATGAATCCGGAAAGTGCCGAAGTTACAAAATATGCCGCAAATTCTTATCTTGCAATGAGAATTACCTTTATGAATGAACTGGCAAACTTTTGCGAAAGAGTTGGTGCAAATGTCGACCTTGTAAGAAAAGGAATGGGCTCCGATTCCAGAATTGGTAATCAGTTTTTATTTCCCGGTATCGGATATGGAGGTTCGTGTTTCCCCAAAGATGTTAATGCTTTAATTAAAACTTCAAAAGAGCATGGTTCCGAAATAAAACTATTATCTCTTGTTGATAAAGTGAATAAGGAACAAAAATTAGTTTTAGTAAATAAAGTACTTAAACATTTCGGTAACGATATTGCCGGTAGAAAATTTGCAATTTGGGGTTTGGCTTTTAAACCGAATACGGACGATATGAGAGAAGCTCCATCTGTTGTTGTTATAAATGAATTATTAAAACTTGGAGCCAAAGTATCGGCTTATGATCCCGAAGCAATGGAGAATGCTAAGTTTTATCTTCAAGATAGAATTGAATATGTTGATAATCAATATAATGCATTAAAAGATGCTGATGCTTTACTAATTTTAACAGAATGGAATGAATTTAGAAATCCGAATTTCAAACAAGTGAAGTCTTTGTTAAAACATCCTGTTGTTTTTGACGGAAGAAATATATTTAACCGAAGAAGAACAAAAGAACACGGATTTACGCACTATAGCATTGGTAAAACTCCAATTAAACCAAGTTAAGTTTTATATTACACTAAAATTCCTTTTCATTGTAGAGTTGTAATAATTTATAAATGACGGTAATCTAAAAACTCACCCCAACCCCTCTCTTAAAAAGAGAGGGACTGCTCCCTCTCCCTTTGGGAGAGGGTTGGGGTGAGGGTTCATTTGCCGACAAAATACAGTTAGCTTTAAAGTAGTAACGAATCTTCACGGCTTGCTCGGCTTTTTTATGGGATTCGCTACGTAATATTTCTTCTTACTTAATTTTTGCAATGATACTTTTTTTATTAAAGCTAGTGAAATTACGGTAGAGTAAAAAATTACTTCTCTAAAACTTTCTCATAGTAATTTATATATTGAGGAATTATTAATTTTTTATCAAATTGCTCAACAGCTCTTTTTCTGGAATATTTGGCAAACGAAGATATTTTCTTTTCGTTTCGTAATAATTCCAAAGTATATTTAGCCATTCTTTCAACATCACCAAATTCTGCAATATAACCGGTTTTGTTGTGAACAATTAATTCCGGTAAACCACCAACGCTGGAACTTATAACTGGAAGACCGCAAGCCATTGCTTCTAAAGCAGCAAGCCCAAAACTTTCGGATTGCGAAGGCATTAAGAAAATATCACCGACACTTAATAAATCTTCCAAACCGTCTTGCTTTCCCATAAATATAACTTGTTTTTCCAAACCTTTTTCTTTAACGGATCGTTCACATTTGGAACGGTCGGGACCATCTCCAATTAAAACTAATTTTGTGGGAATTTCTTTGTTAACAATTTCCAAAATTTTAATTGTATCGCAGACCCTTTTAACCGGACGAAAATTTGATGTATGAATTAATATTTTTTCTCCATTAGGTGCAATATGATTTTTAAATTTTGTATTACAAATAGGTTTATAAAGTTCGGTATCTACAAAATTGTTAATAACTTCTATATCGGAATCAATATGATAATTGGTTAGTGTTTTTTCTTTTAGGTAACGGGATACGGAAGTAACACCGTCACTTTCTTCAATACTTAATTTAACAAGTGGTAAAAAAGAAGGCTCTAAACCAACCAACGTAATATCCGTTCCATGAAGAGTTGTAATTATTTTTATATCGGAATTGTTTTTTTTTAATATTTGCTTTGCCAAATAAGCACTTGTTGCATGCGGTATTGCATAATGAACATGAATAATATCAAGCTGTTCATATTCAATTACTTCAAGCATTTTACTGGCAAGCGATAGTCCGTATAATTGATGTTCAAATAAAGGATAATTACTAACTTCAACTTCATGGTAAAAAATATTTTCTATAAAACTTACTAATCTGTGTGGAAGCGCATAGCTTATAAAATGAACTTCGTGCCCAAGTAACGCTAATTCCTTACCTAATTCAGTTGCAACAATTCCACTACCGCCATAAGTAGGATAACAAGTTATTCCGATTTTCATATTTAATCTTTAAGAATTATATTAAATTTAGTTTTCAAATTAGTTAAAAATAATGATATAATAATACTAAAAATTTGTAGAATGAAACTATCGGTTATCGGACAATCCGTTGTGGACGAAATAAATTCGAAAGAAGGATTTTTCGTAAAACCCGGCGGTATTTTTTATTCGGCTCTGACTCTTACCCAAGTAAAAGAAGAAGATGATAAAATTTTTCTGATTACTAATATCTCAGAAAAAGATAGTAAGTATTTTAAAGATGTATATAACAAAGTGGATTTACAATATTCAAATAAAGTTAAAAAACTTCCGAAAGTTAGATTGAAAATATTTGAAAATAAAGAAAGAAATGAAACCTAT
>JALSNL010000094.1 GCA_026987055.1 Melioribacteraceae bacterium
CCTAAACGAGGGAGATGATGTATTAAAAATTGTTGAAGCTATACGCAATGGGGGAATAACATCAATTGAAATTACAATGACTACACCCAATGCATTAAAGTTAATTGAAGAGCTTAATAATATTTATGAAGATGATTTACTTGTTGGCGTAGGCTCGGTTCTTGATGAAGTTACTGCTAAGGATGCAATAAACTCAGGCGCCCAATATGTTGTTAGTCCTATTTTTGATAAAAATATCATCAAAACCGTAACCGGTAATAACATTCCGGTAATGCCGGGCTGTTTTACTCCCACGGAAATTTACAAAGCATACAAAAGTGGAGCAGACATTGTAAAAGTATTTCCTGCTAATGTAACAGGCATGAAATTTTTCAAAGCTGTTAAAGCACCAATTCCTTTTTTAAAACTAATGCCAACAGGTGGTGTAACCTTAACAAATGCAAACGAATGGATTGAAGCCGGCGCCTGTGCCGTTGGAATTGGAAGTGCATTACTTGATAAAAAGGCAATTGCAAATAAAGACTATTCCAAACTGACTGAAAATGCTAAACTACTAATTGAAAATATTAAATCTGTAAAGAGTTAAAGTATGAAAAAGAAAGTTGTTACATTTGGCGAAATAATGCTTAGATTATCTACACCGGGTAATAAAAGATTTGTACAAGCTGATTCGTTTGATGTAAACTATGGCGGCGGCGAAGCCAATGTTGCCGTTTCACTTGCAAACTATGGATTGCACTCTGTTTTTATTTCAAAAATACCGGAGCACGAAATAGGACAAAGTGCTGTAAACCATTTACGTAGATTTGGCGTAGATACGGAATTTATTGTTAGAGGCGGAGCAAGATTAGGAGCATATTTTCTTGAAACCGGAGCAAGTCAAAGACCCTCAAAAGTTATTTACGATAGAGCTAACTCAGCAGTAACAACAATTAAAAATAATGAAATTGATTGGAACAAAATATTCAAAGGTGCTAAATGGTTTCATTGGACCGGAATAACTCCGGCTTTGGGAGAAAATACAAAAGATACTTTAATTAAAGCTTGTAAAATAGCTAAAAAAAATAAGTTAACTATTAGCTGTGATCTGAACTTCAGAAAAAAATTATGGACTGAAAAAGAAGCACAAGCAACAATGCAACCTTTGATGAAATATGTTGATGTCTGTATTGCCAATGAAGAAGATACTCAGAAAAGTTTGGGGTTGAATGTTAGAAACACAAATGTTGATGCCGGAGCACTTCATAATGAATCTTATTATAAAGTTGCGGAAGAATTAAAAAGTAAGTATAAATTTAAAGCCGTAGCAATTACATTGCGGGAAAGTTTTAGTGCTTCGCGAAACGGGTGGAGTGCTATTTTATTGGATAATAAAAATTGTAGAAAAGTTTACCATTCAAAAAGGTATGATATACAAATTGTTGATAGAGTAGGTGGCGGTGATTCATTTGCAAGCGGATTAATATACGGATTATTAACCAAACGCAATACTAAAGATGCTTTGGAATTTGCTGTTGCAGCTTCTTGCTTAAAACAAACAATACCCGGCGATTTTAATTTAGTTAATATTGATGAAGTTGAGAAATTAGCCAAAGGTTCCGGTTCCGGACGTGTAGAAAGATAAGTAGCACAGCATAGCCTTTCTCTGAATAACAAAGTGTAGACGGTTAAGCTGTATTTAAATTTTTAATGAATAAATAAATTGAAACAAATAAATTAACGGAGACAAAATGGAAGTAAGATATTCCCCGGACAGAAAAGGTTTTTCAAGAATGACAAACAAAGAAATAAGAGAATCGTTTTTAATCGACTTATTTCAAAAAAATAAAATTACGATGGTTTATTCCGATATAGACAGATCAATTACCGCATCGGCAGTTCCTGTTGGTAAAGAATTAAAACTTACTGCTTCTAAAAAAGAGATGGCTGCAAAATACTTTGCCGAAAGAAGGGAAATAGGAATTATAAATATTGGTAATGCCGGAACAATTACGGTTGATAAAAAAGTTTACACAATGAATCACAAAGATGCGCTTTATATTGGACGTGGAGCAAAAAATATTTCCTTTAAAAGTAAAAATTCCAAAAAGCCGGCAAAGTATTATATAGCAAGCTATCCGGCACATACTGCTTATCCAACAACACATGCAAAGTTTGAAGATGCAACTCCCGTCCATCTTGGTTCTCAAAAGGATGCAAACAAAAGAACAATTTATAAATATATTTATCCTGCCGGAATTAAAAGTTGCCAGTTGGTAATGGGACTAACGGAGCTTGAAGAAGGAAGTGTTTGGAATACAATGCCTGCTCATACGCATCAAAGACGTTCTGAAGTTTATATGTATTTTGATTTAAAGAAAGATAATTTTGTAGTTCATCTAATTGGTGAACCGGATGATACAAAACATATAATTATAAGAGACGGTCAAGCAGTGCTTTCAACAAGCTGGTCTTTGCATTCCGGTGCCGGAACCCAAAACTATTCTTTTATTTGGAGCATGGGCGGAGAAAATCAAGACTTTGATGATATGGATTTTATCCCGTTAAAAAATATGAAATAGATTGACTCAATATTTGTATCTCTGAAATTATGTTCCCACCATACTTAGATGTAGTTCAAGCCGAGTATGTTGAATTACACAGTATGACTATTGCGAGCGATTAAATTTAAAATGTCATACCGAGCGGAGACGAGGTACAAAAGTAGAGACGAGGTACAAAAGCTGAGTTGAGGAACATGAGCTGAGGAAAGTAATTTCAATTAGATAGATTAAAAATAATTAGATTGGCTGATAAAAAATATTTCATAACCGGTAGATATTTACATTATGACATATTTAAAAGTAATAAAACATAAAAGGTTAAAAAATGATTTTGGATAAATTCAAATTAGACAATAAAACAGCTTTGGTAACCGGATGCAACAGAGGAATAGGAAAAGCAATTGCTATTGGTTTGGCAGAAGCAGGAGCCGATATTATTGGAGTTTCGCGTTCAGGTAATATGGAAGAGACTTCAAAAGCTATAAACAATATGGGACGTTCATTTAAAAGTTACGCATGCGATTTTTCCGAACGCAACGATTTACATTCTTTCATAAAACAAGTTAAAGAAGAACATACCAAGATTGATATTTTAATAAACAATGCCGGTACAATTTTACGTAATCCTGTTGTGGAGCATTCAGACGAATATTGGGATAAAGTAATTGAAGTGAATTTAAACTCACAATTTTTTCTAAGTCGTGAAATAGGTAAAGGAATGCTTGAAAGAGGTTATGGTAAAATTGTATTTATAGCTTCGCTTCTTTCTTTTCAAGGTGGAATTACCGTTCCAGGTTATGCAGCTAGTAAAGGCGGAATAAAAACATTAATTATGGCACTTTCAAACGAATGGGCATCCAAAGGAATTAATGTAAACGGAATTGCACCCGGTTACATTGCAACAGATAATACCGAAGCTTTAAGAAACAATCCCGATAGAAACAAAGCAATCCTTGAACGGATACCGGCGGGACGTTGGGGCAGACCGGAAGATTTGGTTGGAGCTGCCGTTTTCCTAAGTTCCGATGCTGCTAATTATCTTAATGGTACTATTATTACGGTTGATGGCGGTTGGATGGGACGTTAAAATATCATTTACTTTTTTAGCTTTCCCCAGACAATTTTTACAATCCTTATTTAAATTATGAAAAAAATAATTTTATTATTTATAGTGTTTTCTTATTTACCTACCCTTGCACAAGAATCTAAAGTAACAAAAAATTATCAAGGGAAAGAGTTTACCATGCTTAAGCATGCATGGAAAGCTCAATGGATTACACATCCTAAAGAATCAACTTTGGATTATGGTGTGTTTTTATTCAGACGTACATTCAATCTTGATAAAAAACCGCAAAAATTTATTGTTTATGTTTCGGCGGATAATAGATATCGTTTATTTGTAAATGGTACGCAAGTTTGTTACGGACCTTCCATTGGAGATATAAGTCACCAAAGATATGAAACTATTGATCTTGCCGCATATTTACAAAAAGGTAAAAATGTAATTGCCGCAGAAGTTGTAAACTTTGGCGAATACAGAAAAGCATCGCAACAAACATTTCAAACCGCTTTTATTCTTCAAGGCGATAATAAAAATGCTGTTGATGTAAACACCGGAAGTACAAATTGGAAAGTAATTAAAAATTATGCTTACTCCGTTATTCCGTTTACAAGTGATTCATTGAAAACATACTTTGCTGCAGGACCATGCGATAAACTTGATGCGTCAAAATATCCGTGGGGTTGGAAAAATACAGAGTTTAACGATGACGATTGGTTAAAACCTAAAAAAGCAACTGTAGAGTTTGCAGTCGGACGCGGTTTTCTTTATGGAAGTACTTGGTTTTTAGTTCCTCGTACAATTCCTTTTATGGAAGAGAAGTTTGAATCATTTAAAAAGATAGCAAGAACCAAAGGTATTGAAGTAAGTGATAATTTCTTAACAGGTAAATCCAAACTTATCATTCCCAAAAAT
>JALSNL010000095.1 GCA_026987055.1 Melioribacteraceae bacterium
TCGGAAGCAAGAAAAAGAGAGAAATGGTATAAAACGGGAGTAGGAAGGGACCGTATAAAACAAATAATGTCGGGCACATAATTCGCCGCGGCGAATTGTTGGTTCAAGTCCAGCCCCCGCTACAAAGTAAGTAAAAAGAGCCGGACAAAAAAATCCGGCTTTTGTATTTTAAAGAGAAGAATTTGGTAATGGGAAAATTTACAGTTTATATAATCCAAAGTGAAGAAGGCTATGTTTATACCGGTTCAACGAGTGATATGGAAAAAAGATTGTATCAACATAATAATAAA
Organism: Melioribacteraceae bacterium; assembly: GCA_026987055.1. GTDB lineage: Bacteria > Bacteroidota > Ignavibacteria > Ignavibacteriales > Melioribacteraceae > JALSNL01. The sequence continues at coordinate 291 of JALSNL010000095.1, forward strand.
TTAGCCGGTTGGACAAAAAGAGGGAACAATTGGAAAATAATTCATACTGAAGAATACTCAACCTTATCGGAAGCAAGAAAAAGAGAGAAATGGTATAAAACGGGAGTAGGAAGGGACCGTATAAAACAAATAATGTCGGGCACATAATTCGCCGCGGCGAATTGTTGGTTCAAGTCCAGCCCCCGCTACAAAGCAAGTAAAAGAGCCGGACGAAAAAGTTCGGCTTTTGTGTTTTAAAGAGAATAATATGGCAATGGGAAAGTTTATATTTTTAATATGTATCAAACTAATTTTTTATAGAAACTAAAATTCTAATCAACCAGATTGAGTATCTTGACACAATAAATCGATAAAATAAATTTTAATAGTAAGGTGAAATAAACTAGAATAGAATTTCATTTAAATATTTTTTGAATTAAATTATATTGTTGAGGATAACAAAATAATGAAAAATGAGATTGTTTAAGTTTGTAATATTAATTATAACCTTCCTATATTACGCTTCTTTTGCACAAATAAAGGAAAGGAGAACTTTACATCCGTTTTCCGGTAAGGTTGTTTTTACCGGTGAATTTGGTTTTACTCATCCATACACCGATTATTTATATCCCGTTCCTAAATTATTAAGTAGAGGTACAATAGAATTTTATTTACCTGTACGGTCTTCTAACGCATTAGGACTTAAAGTTTTTACAGGTTTAGGCAATCTTAATTCCTATGGTAGAAATGATGAAGAGAAATTTAATCATCCAAATTTTAATACAAATATTTTTTTATTAGGGACAGGGGTTTTGTATGCCGGTAGATTTGGTTATAGTATTCCTTATCTTTCAGCTAATATTTCACATTTAAGAATCAATCCGAAAAATAGTAGCGGAGAATTACTAAAATTTAATAAGCTAAGAAAATATGATTTGAACATTACAATGTTTACTCTTGAAATGGGTTTAAGGTTTTTAGTGGAGGATTTTTGGAGTGTTAATATGGGTTTGAATTGGAATTTTACAAATTCCGATTTTATTGATGATCTTAAGAAGAATGACCAGAATGATCAGTTTATAACTCTTTTTTTTGGTGTTTCTTTGTACTATAGTGGAAGCAAATATAATGATACGGATGGCGATGGCGTTCTTGATTGTAAAGATGTTTGTCCTAACACCCCCAAAGGTGTACAAGTTGATGAGTTTGGTTGTGAATTGAAACGAAATGTTAAAGCTAAAAAAGAATTATTTTCAGAAAGTAATAAAAATATTATTCAAAAAAATAAAAGTATTGATTCAACTAAAGTTAGTGTAATAAAAAATAATCAAAAATTTAAAAAGAGAATTATTCAAGATTCATTAAAGAAAAAACCGGATTTTAAAATTCTAAAAAAAGAAAAATACAGTAAAAAAAATTCGGCTTTTAAAAGAGTAAAGCTTTCTTATAATTTTTCTAAAGAGCAAAAGCTACCAGGACTTTTCTTTACCGATGGTTATTTGTATTGTTTTCAAGTTGCAGCATTCAAAACTATGAATTCTGCAAAAAGACTAAAAAATAAGTTAAAAAAAGAGGGACATCATCCTTTTATTGTTAAGGTTGTGGATAAAAATAAAATAAACTGGTTTAAAGTTAGAATTGGATATTTTAAGACTTTACAAACAGCAAAAAAATATAAAAATAAGTATAAACTGTAAAATTCTTTGGGTTGTAAGAATTTTAATTTCAATAAAATATATAAACATGTATATAGTTTGACACTTATAATAAAAAATTTTGTTAATTTTAAACTTAAAAGATATGGAATAATAGCAATGGCAATTAAAAAAAGATATTTAAAAACTAAACCTATATGCAAAGTTACTTTTAAGTTTGAACCTCCTGAGGGAAGGGTTTTTCATTCGGTTTTTATTGTTGGTGATTTTAATGATTGGGATGAACATTCTCATAGATTAAAAAAACTTGTTAAGGACGATACATACTCAATTGTTATTGATTTGGAGAAGGGTAAAGAATATCAATTTAGATATTTGTTAGATGGAAAAGAATGGGGCAATGAACCTGCTGCTGACAAACATGTTCCAACCCATTTTGGCGATTCTGAAAACTCTGTGGTAGTGGTTTAGTTTTTTCTTTAAGAAAAAAAGTTGAAAATCTATAAATAGTTATTCAAAAAAGCTTGTACGCCTTTTTTTGCAAGCAAGAAAATTTATTGCAATTTGAATATTTACGGTTTGTTTTTACCTTGTGATTGGTATGGTAAATATAAATTTGCTGCCAATTCCTATTTCACTTTCCACCCAAATCTTACCGCCATGTTTTTCCACAAATTCTTTGCTAAGTATTAAACCCAGTCCCGTACCTTTTTCTTTTTCGGTACCTTTTGTGGTTACATGTTCATCAATTTTAAATAACTTGTTTTGTATTTCTTCGCTCATACCAATTCCTGTATCCGATACAGTTACTTGGACTTCATTTTTATCTTTGTTTTCCTTAGCTGAAATACTAATTGTTCCGTATTTTTTTGTAAACTTGATAGAATTTGATACCAAATTTCTAAGTATTGTATTAAGCATAAATTTATCTGCTCGAATTGGATGTTCATCTACAAGTTCATTAATAAGCTTTATTTTTTTTCTGGCAGCATTAACTTGATATAAATCAACTATTTCTTCAACAGTATCACTAAGTTTAATATCTGTTGGATTAAATTTAATATTTCCTGTTTGCATTCTAGACCATTGGAGTAAGTTTTCCAGTAGGTTCTGAATGTTTTTGGCAGACTTATGAATACTAGCTGCAAATTCCTTTATTTCTTCTTTACTTAATTCATCTATATCATCTAGAATAACTTCGGAATATCCTGTAATAGAAGTAAAAGGACTTCTCAAATCATGAGAGATAATGGAAAAGAATTTATCTTTACTGCCGTTTAGTTGTTTTAATCTTTCTTCTGATTCTTCAAGTATTCTATTTAATTCGGCAAATTCTGCTGCATTGTCTTCAAAAAGTGTTTTATTAAATTGAAGTTCTTCAACAAATCTTGCTATTTCTTCATCGGCTTTTTTTCTTTCTGTAATGTCATGAAATGCTGTAACGCATCCGGTTATTTTTCCGTTTCTTTTTATTGGAGAAGAAACATAGGATACAGGAATAATTTCACCATCCTTTTTTCTATAACTGGCTTCATCAATTCTAACAACTTCTCCGTCTTTTAAAACTTTATCTAAATAGCAAACATCACTTTCAATATGGAAATTATTATGAATAATGCTTTCTATATTTTTGTCTTTTAGTTCTTCCAGTGAATAGCCTAAAATATTTTCAAACTCAGGATTTGCAAATTTTAAATTCCAATTATTATCAATAAGAAAAATTCCTTCTCCAACCACAGAAGTTATTTCATTAAATTGAGTTTCACTTTCTAGTAGTTTTTTTTCGGTATTTTTTCTTTCGGTTATATCAATTCCAACGCCTAAAAAACCAATTATTTCGCCGCTTGATAAAATTCTTGGTACAACAGACATTAAAATCCACTTATATTGCCCATTGAAATTTTTTAATCTTATTTCGGCACTTGATTTACCTTTTGATTTAAAAATACTTTTAAAAAATTGTTTCAAAAATTTTAGATCATCAGGATGTACTATAATATCTATTAAATTATGTTTATTGTAAGCATTTTCCCCTAAGAATTCTTTAGTAAGAGTATTTTGATAAGTTAGATTTAATTTTTTATCACTTAACCAAACCATTACCGGTAAATCATTTGTCATGCTTTCAAATCGTTCTTCACTTTCCTTAAGCTTTAGTTCAACTTCTTTTCTTTGTGTAATATCAGAAACAATTCCGGCAATGCGTACCGGTTTATTATCTTCGTTTCTTATAACAACTTTACCTTTGTCTAAAACCCATTTCCATTTGTTATCTTCTGCTTTAACTCTATATTCACATCTGTATTGTTCGGTTTCTCCTTCCAAGTGGGCTATTAAATTATCTAACATATAATCAATGTCTTCGGGATGAATTCTTTGTCTCCACATATAAAAATTATTTGCTTGATCTGAAATATCAGCGCCAAGAATTTTGCTGTGGTTATGACTATAAAAGATAGTATCATTTTCAAAATTCCAATCCCAAAATGCATCATCAGAACCTTCAAGAACCATTTGTAATCTTTCCGTATTATCTAATAGAAGTTGAAGTGCTTCATTTTTTTCTTCAAGTAGTTTTTCTTTT
>JALSNL010000096.1 GCA_026987055.1 Melioribacteraceae bacterium
GCCTAAAAAATGTAATTGAATAAAATTATTATGAATTTTTTCCGGCGATATTGAAAATGATTTTTCGAATACGATTGTTTTTTTTGTATCAATTTTTAATGGGAATGAAACTTCCGTATATGCTTCAGGTTTATCTTCATAAAAAGCTTTCCATCCTTTGTTTAGTGATTGAACGGAACGGGAAATAGTTGTACCTAAAAATAACGAATCCTGTAGTTTATCAAAGCCGGATGGTAACTCAATTATTTTAATTTGTGCAATTGAAGTGAAATTAAATAGTGCAAGAAATGTTAAAATAGTTAATATATTTCTAATCATTTGTATCTAGTTTTTTTCTAAAATAAAGATTATAAATATACTAAATAAAAGCAGCCAAATCAATGTAGCAACATTCTGCCAAATAATTGAAAATGAATAAGTTAGGGGAATAAAAATTAATGGTAAGGAAAGTTAAAAGGCATCTTTGATTAAGATGCCTTTTAAAAAATATACTATACACTAAGTACAATATCTCGGAAAGAATCTGCCTTTAAGCAAGCTCCACCGACCAATGCTCCATCTATATCCGGTTGTGAAAGTAACTCTTTTGCATTATTCGGTTTTACACTACCGCCATATTGAATTGTGATATTGTTTGCTGTTTCTTCGTTGGAAAGTTCGGTAAGAAGTTTTCTAATAAATGCGTGAATTTCTTGGGCTTGTTCCGGCGAAGCTGTTTTCCCGGTTCCAATTGCCCAAATAGGTTCGTAAGCAATTATCATATTTCCAATTTGTGTAGTTTCTAAATCTTTCAATCCTGCTTTTATTTGTCCTTCAATTATTTCAAATGCTTTACCGTTTTCACGTTCCTCTAAAGATTCGCCGCAACATAAAATTGGTGTGATATTATTTGCAAATGCTTGATGAACTTTTTTATTAATCATTTCATCGGTTTCGCCAAAAATTGTTCTTCGTTCCGAGTGACCTAAAATTACATATTCGCAGCCGACGCTTTTTAGCATTTGAGCGGAAATTTCGCCGGTAAAAGCACCGGAATCTGCAAAATGCATATTTTGTGCGGCAAGTTTTATAACTGAATCTTTGATTAACGAATTTACTGTTTCAAGATTTACAAAAGGCGGAGCAATTATAACATCGGCATTTAATGTTTTCCCTGCTAATTCGTTTTTTAAATCGGATACAAGTTGAATAGCTTCCGATAAATTTTTATTCATTTTCCAATTACCGGCAATTATATACTTTCTCATAGTTTTCCCTTATTATTTATTTAATTTACAGATTCCACTCTTCTTATTTCCGGAATTTTATTCATTAACTCTCTTTCTACTCCGGCTCTTAAAGTCATGTTAGACATTGGACAATATGCACAAGTGCCTAAAAGTTTTACTTCAACAATTCCGTTTTCGGTAATATTCACAAGCTCAATATCACCATTGTCTTCTTGTAGAAACGGACGAATACTTTCCAGTACTTGAAGGACTTTATTTTTGTTTATTTTCACCAAAATAAAAATTTATAAAATTATTTCAACATCCCCGGAAGATTTATCTTCTGTGGTATTTAGTTTTTCATCAAGTTTTTCAGCTATTTTAATAACTGTTTTAGCTTCGTCGGAATCCGGTAAAGTTTCTACCAATGGTTTTCCATTATCGCCGCCTTCTCTAATTCTGGGGTCTAAAGGAATACCGCCAAGAAAAGTTGTGTTAAGTTCTTGGGCAAGTTTTTCTCCGCCGCCGGTTCCGAATATATCATATCTTTTCCCTGTATCGGGTGCAATAAAATAACTCATATTTTCAATAATTCCCATTACAGGCACATTTACTTTTTCAAACATTTTTAATCCTTTGCGAGCATCAATTAATGAAACTTCTTGAGGAGTAGTAACAATAACGGCACCGCTTAAAGGAATTGTTTGTACCAATGTTAATTGAATATCACCGGTTCCCGGAGGTAGATCGTAAATAAGATAATCCAATTCTCCCCAGTTTACATCGGACATAAATTGCTTAACCGCTCCGGTTGCCATTGGTCCGCGCCAAATTACAGGATTATCATCATCAATAAGGAATCCGATAGACATCATTTTAAGTCCGTAGTTTTCCAACGGCATCATTTTATTAGTACCTTGTTCCTGATAAATTTGAGGTTTCCCGTTTATTCCCATCATTAAAGGGATGCTCGGTCCGTAAATATCCGCATCTAAAATACCAACTTTGTGTCCTAATTTTGATAATGCCAAAGCAAGGTTTACCGATACAGTGCTTTTACCAACACCGCCTTTACCACTGGCAACGGCAATTGTGTATTTTACATTTGGTAAAATTTTGGGTGCAAAAGACCCAACTTGATCTTGAAGGTTTACAGCCATAATAATTTCTTTCTATAATTATTGAACAAATATATTTATTTAATACTTAAATCTAACCATAACGAATATTAGAACCAAGCAGAACAACTTACGATACTTAAAATTATAAACCTTTTTGAGTTTTACTCCATTTATCAGCGATTCAAAGACGAAAAAGTTAAAATGTTGGGGCAAATCTCCTGATTCACAAGATTATACAAAGTTAAACCGAAAATATTTTTGTAGATACATTTAATCAATATTGTGTTATTGATGTTGCTTTTGCCTCTGAATTGCTATCGACCATTGATATAAAAATTAAATATACTTGATAATTAAGTTAAGTATGCTTAACTTGTTGCCGGAAAAATTATGATTACAATATCAAAAGAAAATTATCTTAAATCAATTTATACTTTGGCAAAAGGTAACGGTAATTTTGTAAGTTTAACGGAATTGTCAAAGGAACTGAATGTTACCAAGTCGGCAGTAACCGAAATGTCGAAAAAACTTTATGAGCAGGGATGTGTAAAATATGTTAGATACAAAGGAATAAAAATATTACCAAAAGGAAAAAAGATAGCACTAAAGGTAATTAGAAAACATAGACTTTGGGAATTGTTTCTGGTTGAAACATTAAATCTAAGTTGGGATAAAGTTCATTTGGAAGCAGAAAAATTAGAACATTTTACATCCGATTTTTTAATAGATACAATTGATGAATACTTAAAATATCCTAAATTAGATCCACACGGAGAACCTATTCCTTGCAAAGACGGAAGTTATCGTTATAAAATTAATGATATTCCAATGAGCGAATGCATACTTGGAAAAACTTATAAAGTTACCAGAGTAAATGATAGGGAAGAAGAGCTAGTGAGATATTTATCTAAAATTGATATTCAATTAAATAGAGAGATAAAAATTATTGAAAAACTGAAATTTGATAATTCCGTAATAATTGAAGTTAACGGAGTAAAACATTCATTAAGTAGTAAATTAGTTGATAATATTTTTTTAACAAAAGCGAACGGTTAATTATATGAATATTTCAATTCCTATAATATCGCTTATAATATTTTTCTTAATTCTTATTGTATTGGGAATTTTATTTTGGCCGAATTATGGTATTATAACCAGATACAAAAAAGGATTACAAAATACTAAAAGAGTTTTAATTGAAGATAGTCTTAAGCATCTTTATGATTATGAATACAGAAATTTAACACCCACCATAAATAGTATTGCCGGCAACCTGAATATTTCTGTAGATGAAGCAACAAAATTACTTGAAGAACTTAAAGCATTAAATTTAATTTCACTAAGCAATAACAATATTTCACTAACAGCGGAAGGACGTTCTTACGCTTTACGTGTTATTAGAATACATAGGTTATGGGAAAACTACTTAGCGGAAGAAACCGGTTATCAAGAAAAAGACTGGCATGAAAGAGCAGAATTAGCCGAGCATAAAATAACACATGAAGAAGCAAACAGACTTGCGGCTAAAATGGGAAATCCCAAATATGATCCTCACGGAGATCCTATTCCAACCGCCGAAGGAATTTTGCCCGGTAAAAAAGGAAAATGCCTTAACAATATTGAACCGGGGAAAGTTGTAAAAATTATACATATCGAAGATGAACCGAAGATGATTTATACTCAATTATTAGCACAAGGATTTCATCCCGGTAAAGAAATTCAAGTTATTGATGCGGATTCGGAAAAAGTTAAAATTGCAATGGATGGCGAAGAACGAATTGTTGCACCATTGTTGGCTGGGAATATAACGGTTGTAGAACTAAACGAACCGAAATTTATTAGTAAAAAGTATAGAACTTTACTGGAATTAAAACCGAACGAAGAGGCTGTAATAAATAGTTTATCTCCTACTTGTAGAGGACAGCAAAGAAGAAGACTTTTGGATTTGGGAATAGTTCCCGGAGCAAAAATTTCAATATTAATGAAAAGTCCTTTGAACGATCCTGTCGGTTATTTGGTAAAAGATACAATTGTTGCTTTACGTAGAAAACAAGCAAAAGAAATTTTGATTAACTCATAAATAAAACATTGAATACTATACAAAAAGAAAAAATGAATAAAATAAATCCTAACTGTGAAACATGTCCGGTACATAATTTAAGCAACCTTACAAAAC
>JALSNL010000097.1 GCA_026987055.1 Melioribacteraceae bacterium
AAAGTACTGTTCTAACAATGCTTGTCGTGTTCTTTAGTACAATTTGGGCATTTGGACTAATGGCAGCGGTGAATATACCGATTTATGCAGTATCCACCATGATACCGGTTATGCTGATTGCAATTGGTGTAGCAGATGGAATTCACTTGTACAGTCATCTGCATTTATATACGCGGAAACATCCCGATGCAACTAAACTTGAGGCAGTAAAAGACATGATTAAAAACATGTGGTCTCCGGTAGTTATGACTTCGGTAACAACTGCCGTTGGTTTTATTTCCCTTTTAACTTCTCAAGTTTATCCTATTAAATATTTTGGAATATTTACTGCTTTTGGTGTAATGGCGGCAATGATGTTTTCACTTGTACTTATTCCTGCCGGAATTATGGTTTTCGGATTACCAAAATTTAAAGAGAAAAAAAATAAAAACGAAGACGAACATGATGACGAATTTGCATATAAAACTGCGGAATTTGTTCTTAGACATAAATATACAACATACATTGCAACGGTTGTAATTGTAGTAGTTTCAATAATAGGCATTTCAAAAGTTTGGATTAATTCCAGCTTTCTTGAAAAATTTGAAAAAGATAGTGACATTGTTTTAACGGATAAGTTTATAAATGAACACTTCGGCGGTACTTCCACACTAAATTTAATTTTAGATAGTAAAGATAATGATGCATTTAAAAATCCGGAAGTATTAAAGCTTGTTGACAAAATGCAAAAAGATGTTGACAATAAATTACAAGTTGTAGGCAATACCTTTTCACTTGCCGATTATTTGAAAAGAATGAACAAAGTTATGCATGCTGATAAAGACGAATTTAATAAGATTCCGGATTCACAAGATTTGATTGCACAATATCTTTTATTATATGAAATGTCCGGCGATCCTGATAATTTGTGGAAAGTTGTTAACGAACAATATGCAAAAGCCAACGTAACATTTCAGCTAAAAAGCGATAACTCAAAAGCTATAAATGCAGCACTTGACGAAATTCAAAAATATAAGGATGATTTCAACAAACTTGGTGTTACACTAAATTATGCCGGCTCAGGTTACAAAGCGCTTGTTTTTACCGATCTTATTCTGGAAGGACAAATAATGAGTTTAATTATGTCCTTAATTATTGTAATAATTCTTCTGGCAATAATGTTTAAAAATTTCACTCTTGGTTTAATCGGCTCTGTTCCAATTATGATAACAGCAGCAATAAGTTTCGGGATTATGGGATGGTTCAATATTCCTCTTAACACAACTACTGCTTTACTTTCAAGTATAGCAATCGGTATTGGAATTGATTACGCTGTTCATCTTATAGAACAATATAAAATAAATTCAGTATGTGGTGATAAAGAACTTACGGTAAAGAAAACAATGGCACATTCAGGAAGAGCAATCTTGTTCAATGCAGTTGTGGTAATTGCCGGTTTTCTTGTTCTTCTGTTTTCGGTATTTCCCCCAAACAGGGAACTTGGATTTTTAGTATCACTAAATATGTTTATTAGTTTCGTGGGAACGTTAACAATAATGGTAATATTATTATATAAATCAAATATATACTTCAAAGAAAAATAAAGGAGAATTAATATGAAAACTCTAAAAATCTCAGTATTATTTTTAAGTTTTTTATTCCTGGCAAATGTAACAACTTTTGCTCAAGAAATAACAGCTTTACAAGTAATTGAAAAAGTTTATAATCGTCCGGTTGGCGATGATATGACATCGAATCTTAAAATGACACTCATCAATTCCGGTGGAAATGAAAGAGTTAGAGAAATAAAACAATTTTCAAGAGACTTTGGAAAAGTTGAAAAAAGAATTATGTTCTTTGTAAAACCTGCCGATGTAAAAAACACATCTTTTATGAACTGGAGTTATGATGAAGAAGGAAAAGATGACGACCAATGGATTTATTTGCCTGCACTTAAAAAAGTAAAAAGAATTTCCAGCGATAGTAAAGGCGATTATTTTATGGGTTCGGATTTTACTTATGATGATCTTGGTGATAGAAAACCAAACGATGATACCCATAAAATTTTACGCGAAGAAAAACTTAACGGAGAGGATTGCTACGTAATAGAAAGCACTCCTAAAGATGAAGATTATATGTATTCCAAAACCGTTACTTGGATTATAAAAGACAAATGGATTGGACTTAAAAAAGATTTTTACGATGAAGATGGTGATTTACTTAAAACCTTAACTGTTAACAAATATAAAGATATCAAAGGTTTCTTAATTATTACAAACACCGAAATGAATAACATTCAAAAAAACCATAAAACCGTTATGGAATTAAGGAACGTTAAAATCAATTCCGGTATTCCTAAATCAAAATTTACAGAACGTATGATGACAAGAGGAATTTAATCCAAAATTAAAAAAACATGATAATTGTAGCAGCGAATCTCTTGATTCGCTGCAAACTAATTTTAGTATTATTTGTTTTAATACCAAAGCATAAAAAAGAAATACTAAATTTGTCTCGGATGATATAAGAATAAGGAAATATAAAATGAAAAAAATAATTTTAATAATGATGCTCGCATTTACATATACAGCATTCGCACAGAGTGTAGATTTCTCCGGCTATGTAAGAAACTATTCCGGAATGCTTTTGGGCAATGAAAATAATGATTTTGTAATCTTACAAAACACTTTTAATTTAAATATCGAAAAGAAATTTGATAACTCTGCTTTTAAAGTAAATCCGATGATTTACCATGATTATTCCGATAGTTTAACATTCAGATTACGTGAAGCATATATGGATTTATACTTTGATAATTTTGATTTAAGAGTTGGGAAACAACAAATTGTTTGGGGAAAAGCAGACGGGGTTTTTATAACCGATATCGTTTCACCGAAAAATCTTTTCCAATTTTTATTGCCCGATTTTGACGAAATTAGAATGGGGGTTACCGGTGCAAAATTTGATTATTACTTTGGCGATAATACTTTTGAATTGGTTTGGCTTCCGGTTTTTACACCTACGAATTTACCAAGTAAAAACTCGTTATGGTTCCCCAAAATGGATTTTATGATTCCACCGACATTTGATTATTCAAAACAAAATATTACTCCTTCTTTGAAAAATAGTGAAGTATTTGCTAAATATTCCGCACTTACAAGTCTTGTTGATTTTGAACTTATGGCTGGTTATATGTGGGACGATGATGCAACTATGTTTAGTTCCTTATCTCCTAAACCTACTGGGGGAATGCAACTAACTTTAACACCGGAACACAAGCGTCTTTCTCTTGCCGGCGGAAGTTTTAGTACAACCGTAGGACCCTTTGTATTTAGAGGAGAAGGTGCTTATTATTTCGGGAAAAATTTTAACACAAAAAATCCCGCTGTAAATAATGGCGTAATTGAAAAAGATTACATACATTATATGCTTGGAACCGATTTTACTCTTTTTGATATAAAATTTAGTGCCCAATTTATTCAAAAAGCAATTATGGATTATGAAGATATAATTAAACCGAATAATTTATTTAAAGATGAATCCAATAATATGATGACATTTTTAGCAAGATATTCTACACTAAACGAAACATTGGATTTGGAATTTTTTACTTATTACGATTTTGAATATGATGGTGCGTTAATGCGCCCGAGAATTTTATACAATTACTCAGATGCAATAAATTTACAATTCGGGGCAAATATATTTTTAGGAACCGAAGGGCTTTTTGGACAATATAACAAGAATGATATGGTTTACGGAAAAATTATTTATAACTTTTAAGTATGAATAAAAAAACAAATAGCGGTAAAAAAAATATTGTACAAACATTAAAAAAAACATGGAAGTCATTTAGTTTTTCTCTTCCGATAATTTTTTCGGTTTTGCTTGTGGTTGCTTTTTTACAATCAATTATTCCGCAAGAATTTTATAATAAAATATTTACAGGCAACATAATTTTGGATCCGTTTATCGGCGCCGCTTTAGGTAGTATTTCGTTAGGCAATCCTATTGTAAGCTACGTTATTGCAGCCGGTTTGCTTAAAAGCGGAGTTAGTATTGTTGCAATTACTGCTTTTATTGTTTCTTGGGTTTCGGTTGGTATTGTACAATTACCGGCAGAGTCTTATTACTTCGGTAAAAGATTTGCTCTTATTCGGAATATTACATCATTTATCGGTGCAATTTTAATTGGAATAGTAATTAATTTTATATTTTAATTTTTAGAATTTAAAATGAATAATAAAGCACTAAAAAAAGAAAATAAAAACCCGGATAAGAAATCTTCTGCACCGAAAACGAAAATTCCTTTTATAAGTTTGGGAATTATCGGCTTTGGTTACTTGTTGCTTTATTTTTTTAACCGTCCGTTATTTCTTAAATCTTTCAACCAATTTATAAAACTCTCTGCTCAAATCATTCCCTTTCTGGTTATTGTTTTCGTTATTATGTTTCTGAACATAATGTTTATAAAACCGTCAACTATAAAAAAACATCTTGGAGAACAATCCGGC
>JALSNL010000098.1 GCA_026987055.1 Melioribacteraceae bacterium
ATATATTCCACAATGCTTTTACGTTTAATACGATAAAAACATCAAACATCGTAAATCTGCAATCTGCTTTCGCTCATCAATAAAATAATTAGCGATTGTTGATTGATGATATCCGATTTGGGTTTTGAGTATAACTTAATATTATTCATATTATTCGCAACAATGGAAATAATGTCGTTACTCCGATTCTTGGAAACTTAACTTAAATGGGACAAAGTGGTTACATTTTTTGTTTTTTCTCAGCACCGTTAGGAGCGATATTATGGTAATAAAAAATAGAAAAAGAAAAATATAAAAAGCACTGTAGGTGCGATATTATTTTAATTTATATATTCCACAATGCTTTTACGTTTAATACGATAAAAACATCAAACATCGTAAATCTGCAATCTGCTTTCGCTCATCAATAAAATAATTAGCGATTGTTGATTGATGATATCCGATTTGGGTTTTATTGATTGCAATTTTTAATTAGCAACACGCACTTTGTAAAATAAATAAAATTAGGTTACCATTATTTATTTACCTATCTTTACAAAGTAGGCAGTAACTTTAGAAGTATTTGTATAGTAGATGTAGTTGTAAAAGCAATTCAAAAACTTACCATTAAAATTTTAGAGCCCTGTCAAAAACAATATTAATAATTTATACAAAGGAGCACTGTTATGGCAGAGCGCAAAGAAGGAACCGTAAAATGGTTCAATAGTTCAAAAGGTTTTGGTTTTATTCAACAAGAAAATGGTGATGATGTATTTGTACATTTTCAATCAATTGTTGGTGATGGTTACAAATCTTTAGAAGAAAACGATAGAGTTGAATTTTTAGAAACTCAAGGTCAAAAAGGACTTCAAGCATCTGAAGTAAAAGTAATTGGCTAATGATAGTTTAATTATTACAAAAAAAATCCCGGTTTTGCCGGGATTTTTTGTTTTAAATATTTTGATGAAATTATTTAAGAAATTATAGCACGGAATTTAGAATAATAAAAAAATATCCTACTTGATGATTATCTTTAATGTTACTTAACCAATGTCATTTTAATTGTTTTTCTGTAAGAACCGGATACTAAATGACAATAATAAACGCCACTCGGGAAATTATATCCGCCAAAAGTTTCAGTATATGTTCCTGCATCTTTATAACCTTTGAAAAGTGTAATTACTTCTCTACCGCGTACGTCATAAACAATAAGTGAAATTATTTGAGGTAAACGCAAAGTGTAAGTTATATTTGTTTTAGGATTAAACGGATTAGGATAATTTTGTTTTATTTCAAAAGCTTTTGGTCCGCCCGAAGCTGCATTTTTTACAGCAATTAGTGGTAATGATTCAAAGTTTTTGAAAAGAATTTTTTGCATATTGTCTGGTCCGGCACCTAACTGATCTCTAAGCAAAGTAGTGTAAACTTGTCTAAAATCAATTTTAAACTTGTTATCACCACTTCTATCAAGATCAGTTAAATCCGGATTCTCACCCCAAATACCCCCATTAACATTTTTGCCAAGGACAAACAATGGAGCTGCATTTCCATGATCTGTTCCTCCGCTGCCGTTTTGTTCAACTGTTCTACCAAACTCCGAGAAAGTCATCACAACAACTCTATCGGCTACTCCCAATGTTTCCAAATCGTATTGAAATGCACTTAAGGACTCCGCCAAATTAGATAATAATCTGGCATGACCACCCAATTGATTTGAATGTGTATCAAATCCGCCTAATGAAGCTGAATATACTTGTGTTTCCAATCCGCCGGCAACTAACTTGGCAATAATAGATAATTGTTCGGCAAGATTAGTATTAGGATAATCAGCTTTGTTACTTATTGTATCTGCTTTTTCTTTTATAATTTCAGCATACTTAATAGAACGTGCCGCTACATCTTTAATAAATTTTAGTTGATGTCCCGCTATAGTATCGGGCGTTGGATCTGTATCTGCCGAACTATTATTTATCAACTGATAAAACTGATTCGGGTCTTCAAAAGAAATACCAAGCGAACCGCTTTGACATGTGCAATCTAGTAAAGTTTCTTGTGTTGCTCCAAGCGATACAGCCATCGGATGATTTTTGTTATAGTTTTCGTTACCAAGAACTTCATTTCCCAAATATCTTCCAACCCATCCATCGCTAATATATTCATCACTATCAGATGCTGATAACCAAATATCCGTTGATCTAAAATGTGATCTATTGTTGTTTGGGTAACCAACATTTTGCACTACAGCAAGATTTCCTTCGTCAAATATTTTCTTCAGTGATTCCATTGAAGGATGCAATCCCAAATCCGGTTTTAATTTTACAACATCTCTTTTAGGTATTGCAATGTCAGGTCGTTTATTATAATATATGTTATCTTCAAAAGGAATAACCGTATTTAATCCGTCATTGCCACCACTTAATTGAATTAATACTAAAACTTTACCGTTTAATTCGTTTTTCTTCAGCATAGAGTTGCTAAAAGCACGTAGTGGTACATTACCAACTGTCATATGCATTGCACCGGCACCGGCTAACATTCCAAGTTGCTTTATAAAATTCCTTCTATCCATTTATATCCTTTTTAACATAATTGGTATTCAGATAATCTACATAGTTTTTTAAAAAACGATTGTAATCTTGCTTCGGCGTTTTCATTATTTGTTGACCAATCGTAAACCTCTGCACCATCAAGCAAAGTATCTAACAAAAACTTTTTTCTTTTATCACTTATTTTATAACTTAAGAATAGGTCTGTAATATCATCTACAAATTGAAGCGCATTTTCCGAACTTGGAAAGCTTCTTGCAAAGTCCAAAACGTTTACTCTGTCTTCAATAATATTATCGGTAAAAATATTTCTTTCCGGTAGGGTGTTTGTTGTTATCCAAGTTTTGTCACCTTCCCAACCGGCAACATTCGGCGGAGCAAAAAGTGTTTGACCGGCATCGTTTGCTGTTCTTCTTAAATCTTCATAATCCGGATTTTTTACGTTAAATTGTTTTGCCGCCGTAATAATAAATTCAACCGGACTTTTAATTTTTGCACCAATAATTTGCTCATTATGAAATAAGGAAGATTTTAGAAGTCGGGAAAGAACAGGTTTAAGTTCATAATTACTACTTCGTAAAATGGAAGCTAATTCACTGACTATAGCTTCATCCGGTTCAAAGTAAACAAATTCTTTATAAAGTTTTCTGCATATAAATTTTGAAGTTTCTTCTTTTGTAAAAATTATGTTTATAATATCTTCATAATTAAAATTTCCGGTTTGTCCCATAAAATTTTTGGTAGAATCATCAAACCTTGATTCTGTAAAATAAGATTCAAGACCATTAACACGCCAACCGGTTAAAGCTTTTGCACCTTCAACAATATCTTGCTCTGTATAATTTCCAATTCCAATTGTGAAAAGTTCTAATAATTCTCTGGCAAAATTTTCATTCGGGTCTTCTTTATGATTTATTCTTCCATCCAGATAAATTAACATTGCGGGATCTATAGCAATTTTTTTTGTAAGTTCTTTGAAATTGCCAAATGCATAATCCCTAAACAATTTATTTTGCCAATACATTCTTTGTGGAAGACCAACTTTGGAAAGCTCGGAAACAAAATGATTGTGCCAAAATAAAACCATTTTTTCGCGTAAAGAATGCTTTTGAGTTAGCATTAAGTTATACCACCAATAAGTAAGTTCTCTACTTCGTACAGAATTGTTATACGAATCCGTATCATTAATCCAAAATCCCGGTGTTGTATTTTCCGGTTTATCAGCAAGTAGATGATTATCCACATACTCATCCAACGTTAATGATAAAGCATATTCCAAATCATCTTTTGTATAACCATATAAAGTTCTTGAAAGAAGATGTGAAGCTGATTTTTTATCCCACGCTGCTATTTTAGTTAAAGAACTGTTACTCAATATCCCCTCAAATCATTTTACTTTGCTGAGTTTACTTTGCAAGTTTAATGCCACTGTTATAAAAGTTCCAAAATATCCTCAAAATGAAATGATTGGTTATTTTTTTATCTAATGCTTAATAATACTTATTTATATTTACATGTAAATTTTACCTTTTTCGAATAATTTTCTAAAAAGTTTAGGTCTCAAAATGTTAATAATTTTTCAATGTGATGCATCTCACAATAAGAAAAAGATACTTTTTTGTTCCAATAAACTGATAAAAGGGAAGTGGAAGAATTATGAAAATGTAAATTTTATGATACTATTTTTCAGGTATTCTTTTTAATAAAACAGAAAAGGTTGCAAATAAAATATCAAAACGGATTTGAAACTTATTTGCAACCGAATTAAAATTTGGAATTGATTTAATAAAATTTAAAATAAATATCCTGCGGAAACATAAGCAAAGGTTGCACCGCCGCCTCCAAGATTATTTAGTCCTTGTCTAAGTATATCTTCATTTACAGTTGCATCAATAAATAAACCGGAAAATCTAAATCCAACTCCTAAAGTTAAACCTCCGTTAACCGGTTCAAAACTTGTTACA
>JALSNL010000099.1 GCA_026987055.1 Melioribacteraceae bacterium
TTCATCCGTAGCATCTGCTTTGGCAAACCGGAAATTTTCTTTAATTGATAAATTAAACAAATGTGTATTCTGCGGAGCAACGGCAATGATTTCACTTAATGTTTGTTGGGAAATTTCATTTAAGTTAACATTACCAATTGAGATAGTTCCTTTGTCATAATCCCAAAATTTTAACAATAAATTTATCAATGTAGATTTACCGGCGCCGCTGGCTCCAACAATTACGGTTATTTTATTCTGCGGAATTGTTAACGAAAGATTGTTATAAATTACTTCATTCGGGTTATAGGCAAAATTCAATTCGGAAAATTGTATTGAAAATTCCAAAGGTGTTTTGGGATTTTGAATTTCTTTAATATCTTCCGGTTTATTTTGTTCCAATTCAAAAATTTCTTCGGCAGCTTTGGCGGTTTTTTCCAAATATTGTAAAGACATTGGCAGGGGAATGACAGCTTCGAAAACAGCCATTGTACCTAAAGCTAAAACAGAAAGATAAACACCATCAAGAAGCCCTGAAGTTACATCAGGAATGGCAACAACCAAAACAAACACAACTGCAAAGTTCATAAACAAACCTATAAGAGCATCTTGCATTCCGGTTATTATTGCCATTCGTCTTTGCAAAGATGTGTATTGTTCGTTTAGTTTATTAAATTTTTCCATATACTTTTTATGTTGACCAAAAACAAGTAAATCTGCAATACCTTGAGTTTGGTCTATAGAAAGTTCGGAAAGTTTACTTTGTAATTTTACTAATTCAGGTCCAATATTTTTACTTAAATAATAAGATAATGCGGGAACGCCAATACCAGCAAGCAGATAAAAACCGGCTACCGTAAATGAATAATAAAAACTATACATTCCGAACAACAGAACAAATAATATTAACACAAAAATTGCAATAATCGGCGGTGCAATAACACGAACAAAAAAGTGTTCCAGACTTTCAACATTGGAAACAGCCCTGTTTAATAAATCGCCGCTTTTGTACGTAGAAATACGTGAAGGTACAAGCGGGGCAATGGTTTTGAAAAACCAAACTCTAAATTTTGCAAGCAGATGGAACGTAACTTCGTGGGAAATATATCGTTCCAGATATCTGAAAATACCACGAGCAATACCAAAAAAACGTACTCCAACAATACTAACTTGCAATTCCATTATGGAAGGATGCAAAGCTGCTTTAGCAATTATATAAGCGGATGTCATCATTAAGCCGATGCTGCTGCCGATTGTTAAAAATCCTATGAATGCAGCAAGCAACATCCAAAGTTTATATTGTTTTGCAATTTTTAATAATTTTAATAAATATTCAAGCATTATAACCCCCTATATTTTTTAAGGAGGTTTGCATAGAAGCTATTATTCTCAACTAATTTTTCATGATTGCCGGATTCGATAATTTTCCCTTTGGAGAAAACTAAAATATTATCTGCTTTTTTTATTGTATTTAATCTGTGGGCAATCATTACAACCGTTCTGTTTTTTGTAAGCTTATTAATGCTTTCAATCATTTCGGATTCGGTAGTTGGGTCAAGATTAGCAGTAGGTTCATCTAAAATTAAAATTGGAGCATCTTTTAAGAACGCTCTTGCCAGAGCAACACGCTGAGCTTCGCCTCCACTTAATCGTGTTCCTCTTTCTCCAACAATTGTATCCGGTCCGTTTGGTAAGTTATCAATTAACTTATCCAACTTTGCAAGCTTTAAGGCGGTTAATAATTCGTCATTAGTTGCATCTTCTTTGGCAATTAAAATATTTTCTTTTATGGAAGCATGAAACAAAGAAGGATTTTGTGAAATCCATCCAATATGTTTTAACCAATCATCTCTATTAATTTCATTTAATTTTATATCGTCAAAAAAAATATTGCCTTGTGTAGGTTCAAGAAATTTTAATAGCAAATTAATAGTTGTTGTTTTTCCGCTTCCGCTTTCACCAACAAGAGCAGTTATTGTTTTGGGTTTTATGGAAAATGAAATACCGCTAAGAGCTTCTTGGTTATCTTCATAAGAAAAATGAACGTTTTGAAAAGTTATTTTATTAAAATTAAAATCAATAAGCGATTTGTTAGTTTCCGGATAGGGAATAGGAGTTTCTAAAATTTTATAAATACTGTGTGCCGCTGCAATGCCTTCCATTCCGGCATGATATTTAGTTCCAAGTTGGCGAATCGGATTGTAAAATTCCGGAGCAAGTATTAAAATAAAAAGAGCCGGTTGAAATTCAAGGTGTCCGTTCATTAGTCGTAAACCGATTTCTACAGCAATAATTGCAATGCTTATTGTTGAAAACATTTCCAGAACTAAAGCGGAAAGGAACGCAATTCTTAAAACCTTCATTGTGGATTTTCTGAATAACTCACTTATAATTCCAACTTTGTTTAAAACATGATCGGTTCTGCCAAAAAGTTTTATTGTTGTTAAACCTTGAATAACATCAAGGAAATAAGCACTCATTAAGCTGAGAGATTTCCATTGTTTCTTGTTTAATTTTTCTGCAACCGAACCAATAAAAATCATGAATAACGGAATCAATGGAGCAGTTAATAAAAACACCACACCGGATAGTAAATCTATAGGGAATACAAAGAACAAAATAAAGATTGGAACTAATGCGGATAAAAATAATTGCGGCAAAAACTGACTAAAATAAGCATCAAGTTTTTCAACACCATTTATTAAAGTATTGGCAATATCTCCGGTTCTTTCGGATTTTGTATAGTTAGGTCCTAATTTAAAAATATACTCTGAAATATCTTTTCTAATTTTGTTCTTTACATAGGTTGCAACTTTATTTGCAAAACTTTGTTCTGCCCAAGTAAAAATAAATTTTAATAAGCTAAAACCTATAATTAAGAATATTATATTTTGTACCAGCAAAAGGGAAGAGCCTTGAAGAAAAATATTATTAATTACTTCACTTATAAGATAAGCTTCTCCAATAACCGCCATTGCAGCAAGTAATCCGAAAATAACGGTAAGAATTAAATTCTGTTTTACAGGAATTGTAAGACGTAATAATCTTTTATCGATATGCATTAATGTGTTCTTTCTAACAATAAATTTAAGACAAATATAATAAAAAATGTCCCAATAAAAACGGGACATTTTTTATTAAAATATTGCAAAAGTAAAATTAATATTCTAGTTCGGTTTTATCTGTAATACGATGTCTGAAAACCCAATAGCTCCAAGCTTGGTATGCCAGAACAATTGGTACAAATATTAAAGCTACCCAACTCATTATTGTAAGTGTATAATCGGTAGCAGAAGCATTGTAAATTGTTAAGCTCCAATCCGGATTAGAGCTGGAAACCATTACTCTTGGGAAAAGACCGGAGAAAATAGTTATAACGGAAAAGATAATTGTTATTCCTGTCATAACAAAAGCCCAGCCTTCTTTCTTTTGGTTTAAAAACCATTTTACCGCCAGTATAGATATTCCTGCTACAACAGGTACAATACCGGGATTTACACCTAATTTTGTAAACATATCGGTTTCAAAATAACCGTAAACAACAAAAGCAAAAATTGCAATTGTTGCGGGTAACCAAAGTTTAGCAGCAGTAGAACGAACTCTTTCCAAAAGAGAACCGGTTAATTTAAGACTTAAGAATAAAGAGCCGTGCAACATAAAAACTAATAATGCTGCTATGCCACCAAGCAATCCGTATGGATTTAATAATGTAAAAAATGTTCCGGTATAATTCATATGTGCATCAATAGGAACACCACGTATTAAGTTAGCAATTGCAACACCCCAAAGAAGTGCAGGTGTAAAGCTTCCGAAAAATATAACCCAATCCCAAGTATTACGCCAAGAACTTGTATGATGTTTACTCCTATATTCAAAAGCAACCGCACGACTAATAAGTGCTAAGAGCATTAAAACAAGTGCGAGATAAAAACCGCTGAACATTGTAGCATACCAGTTTGGAAATGCTGCAAAAGTTGCTCCGCCTGCAGTTAGTAACCAAACTTCGTTACCATCCCAATGCGGACCAATTGCATTAATAATTTGTCTTCTCTCTTTATCATCTTTAGTAATAAAGGGTAGTAAAATTCCAACTCCGTAATCGAAACCTTCTAGGAAGAAGAATCCGATAAACAGTACAGCTATAAGTATAAACCAAAGTGTATTAAGATCCATTTTATCCTCCTATGCTTTGCTAATTACTGATTCGACATTATCTATTTCGTGTGGTTCGTCAACCATACCTATTTTTGCATATTTTTTCCATAAGAATACAGTAGCTATCATTAAAGCTACATACAAAGCGGAAAAAATTAACAGTGAGAATAATACATTCCCCGCAGGAACCGTATTGGAAACTGCGCTGCTTGTTTTCATTAAACCGAATACAACCCAAGGTTGACGACCAACTTCGGTAAATATCCAGCCGGTAGCAATAGCAAGATGAGGTAAGAAGAGAGCCCAAAAATAAATCTTTAGCAAAAGGGGACTAAAATTATAATCATCTTTCC
>JALSNL010000100.1 GCA_026987055.1 Melioribacteraceae bacterium
AGGCTGCCAATTAAGCAGCCTTTTTTTATCTTAAAATCATTCATTAAAAATTATTTTATTTTTGTATCCTTTCTGTTTTTACCATTACCATTTACATACCATATGAATCATGATAACAAAACATCTGAAAAATTATAGTTGAAGTTATAACACCAGAGCTAAAAAAATAATTATTTCCCTAATATTTTAAAATACAAGTTCACTTTTCTTAACGTTACTCTAGAACTAATTCGGATTTTTTAAAATATGTTAATAGTTTTTAACAATTTTTAGAATTACTGAATAATATCAATTTTTTTTCAAATTTTATAATTAAACGGTATATCCCTAAGATATTTTTTATAAGATTTTGGATTATTCAAAATGAATTTTTAAATTGGTGTTCTTTAACAAAGAAATCGTTATTAATCCAATAAATAAACCCGAGATAATATGGCAAAAACAAAAATAGCACGTGAAAATTGGGGTTCGAAGTTTGGTTTTATTTTAGCGGCTGCCGGCTCTGCAATTGGTCTTGGAAACATTTGGAAGTTCCCGTATATTGCCGGAGAAAATGGTGGTGCGGCTTTTATATTTGTTTATTTAATATGTATTGCAATTATCGGCTTGCCTGTTTTAATAGGTGAAGTTCTACTTGGCAGAACAACTCAAAGAAATCCGGTAGGTGCATTTAAAAAATTAAGTAATTCAAAATTTTGGATTAGTGTCGGGTTTTTAGGTGTGCTTGCAGGATTCATAATACTTTCCTTTTATGTTGTTATAGCCGGATGGTCGCTTGGTTATATTTTTGAAGCAATAAACGGTTCGTTTTACAAGTTTAATCAAGCATATACATCCGCTAATCATTTTACTATGTTAATACAAAGTGTTACATGGAATTTAGGTTTTACCATTGCGTTCTTACTTTTAACAATGCTTTTTGTTTACTTCGGTGTTCAAAAAGGAATTGAAAAAGGCAGTAAAATAATGATGCCTTTATTATTTATTATATTAGTTGTGCTAGCAATAAAAGGTTTAACTTTAGACGGTTCTGAAAAAGGAGTAAGTTTTTTACTTAATCCCAATTGGAAATTATTACATGGCACCTCCATTCTTATTGCTTTAGGACACGCATTTTTTACATTAAGTCTTGGTATGGGAGCAATGCTTACCTATGGAAGTTACTTAAAAAAAGATAGTAATATTTTTAGTTCATCAACACAAATAGTTTTTTTAGATACACTGATTGCTTTAATTGCCGGGATAGCAATTTTTACAGCTGTATTCGCAACCGGACAAAATCCTTCTGCGGGTCCCGGGTTAATTTTTCATACGCTACCGGTTGTTTTTACTAAAATGTCCGGTGGATATTATTTTGCGATTTTATTTTTCTTTTTATTAACCATTGCTGCTCTAACTTCAGCTATTTCTTTGTTGGAAGTAGTAGTTTCTTACTTTGTTGATGAAAAAGGTTGGAAAAGACATAACGCAGTAATTGTTTTTGGTGGTGTTACATTTTTAATTGCTGTACCCAGTTCATTATCTTCTAATGTTCTTGCAGATTTTCATATTTTTGGGCTTAATTTTTTTGACTTAGCAGATTTCTTAGCTTCTAATATAATGCTGCCTTTGGGCGGAATGTTAATTTCAATCTTTATTGCCTGGGTATGGGGGTTTGATAAAGCTTTGGTTGAACTTAAACAAGGTGCCGAAAATATTTTTACGGATAAACCATATATTATTTCAGCTTGGAAAATTTTTGTAAAATATTTTGCACCGGTTTTAATATTTTTGGTATTATTAAATTCACTTGGTATTTTATAATATTTGTGTCTTTTCTGTAATTCCTTGTGCAATATAGAAAAACAATTGCACGGAGTTACACAAAGAAGACACTGAGAACCACAGAGTTAAGTTATTCATTAAAAAGGAATTTTATGTCAAAATCAAAACTTGGAATTATAACTTTTGCAATTATTTTATTAGTTCTTTTCTTTTTCGGAATGTCATTTTATGATGCTGTTTGGTCATTCCCCGGTAATTTTGATTTTTTTAAAAACTTTCCTTCCAAAAATTTACCATTAGGTTCAGTTCCGCTTATGGTAATTATGCTTGTCGGAACGGGAATTTTTATCACTTTTAAATTAGGCTTTCCTCAAATAAAACATTTTTGGCATGGTGTACAAGTTACTTCAGGTAAATTTGATAATCCGGAAGATGCCGGTGACCTTAATCATTTTAAAGCTTTGGCTACCGCCCTTTCGGCTACGGTAGGCATAGGAAATATTGCCGGTGTAGCTACTGCACTTTATTACGGCGGTCCCGGAGCTATTTTTTGGATGTGGGTTACTGCTTTTTTTGGTACGGCGTTAAAATATTCCGAAAGTACACTTGCAATAAAATATAGGGAATTTGACAAAAGCGGTGCAACTGCCGGTGGACCAATGTACACAATAGAAAAAGGCATGGGAAAAAAATGGCGATGGTTGGGTGTTGCTTTTGCAAGTTTTGCAGTTATTTGTTCTTTTGCTACCGGAAATGCCATTCAATCCTTTACCGTTTCGGACCAAATTTATTCTGAGGTTGCTCAAATAATCGGACCAACACATTTTTTAACTTTGAAACACACTGTCTGGAGCGGATTTCAAGTTTCTTATGAACAAGTTATTAATGGGTTAGTACTTTCCTTTATTGTGGGTGTTGTAATTATTGGTGGAATTAAACGCATAGGAAAAGTTACCGGATTTTTAGCACCGTTTATGGCAGCTATTTATGTTTTTGCAGCATTGCTAATTCTTTTTTCTCATTTGGATAAACTTGGCGAAAGTTTTAATCTAATTTTTCACATGGCATTTAATCCGCCTGCCGAAATTGCCGGAGGTGTTGGAGGTTCTTTCTTAGTTGTATTAAATACAATGTTGTGGGGAATTAAACGCGGACTTTATTCAAATGAAGCCGGACAAGGCAGTGCCGCGATTGCTCATTCAACCGCAAAAACAAAATATCCGGTACGCGAAGGTTCCGTAGCTATGTTGGGACCTTTTATAGATACTATTTTAATTTGTACATTAACCGGACTTGTAATTCTTTCAACTGATTCATGGCATTTTACTGAATTTTATTTGAACCGGATAGATCCGAACTTTACCGGTAAACTTATGAACAGTAGTATTCTTACATCTTATGCTTTTAAAGAAGGACTTAGCTGGTTATTTGATTATGGTGATAAAATAATAACTATTTCCGTTCTTTTATTTGCAATTTCTACTGCAATTAGCTGGTCTTTTTACGGCGATAGAGCAATAGATTATCTTTTCGGAGAAAAGGCCATCCTTCCTTATAAATGGGTGTTTCTTGTATTTGTTTTTATAGGAGCTATTGCACAATTAGAAACTATTTGGGCTTTTGGAGATGCTGCATTAGGATTTATGACGTTCCCAAATTTAATTTCTATCATTTTCTTATCCGGTGCTCTTAAAAAAATGACAAATAGTTACTTCGCAATTGAGCATAAAAAATATAAATAAGTTATATTTGGGCTTGCATTTCATTTTTTATAAAATTGTAATTCTTCCGGTTCAATAATTTTTGTTATTGAATTAGAAGAATTACATTCAATTAAAATAATTTTACGAATTAACTTTAAATATTTGGAGCAATAATGAGCAACGTTAAAAGAAAAAAAGGAACTATTGGTATTTTAACCGGTGGCGGTGATGTTCCCGGATTAAACCCCGCAATAAGAGCAGTTACAATTAGAGCTATAAGAGAAGGATACAGAGTTATCGGTATCAAACGCGGTTGGGGCGGGATGATTGATATTATTAGAGATAAAAAAGCGGATAATTCCCGTAATTTTATTGAGTTAACAGAAGATATTGTTAATAGAGCCGGAAGAACCGGCGGAACATTTTTACACTCGTCCAGAACTAAAGCCAGCAAGGTACCGCAAGTAAATGTACCTGAACATCTTAGAGATAAATACAAAAATGAAATTAATGATTTAACCCCGGATGTGTTAAAGAATATTGATTTTATGGGACTGGATTATTTAATTCCTATCGGTGGTGATGATACTTTAAGCTATGGCGTACGTTTACATCACGAAGGTGTAAAAGTAATTGCAATTCCAAAAACGATGGATAATGATGTTCCGGGTACGGATTATTGTATTGGTTTCAGTACTTGTGTTACAAGAACAATTGAAATGACTCATGCATTACGTACAAGTGCAGGTTCACACGAAAGATTTTTGGTTATTGAAGTATTCGGGCGTTATGCAGGGTTTTCTGCTTTACTTCCGGCAATGGCAGGTGCTTCTAACAGATGTATAATTCCCGAACACAAATTTGATATAAACCGTTTAACTGAATTATTAGTTGCCGATAGAAAAACAAACCCCAGCAACTATTCTGTTGTGTTGGTTTCCGAAGGTGCACAATTTGCCGGCGAAAACGAAATGACTTTTGCCGATCAAG
>JALSNL010000101.1 GCA_026987055.1 Melioribacteraceae bacterium
ACACCTGCAACAATATTGGGCTTAATTATATTTTTTGTTTTTGCAATGCAATGCCTTTCAACAATTGCCGTTTCGCGTAAAGAAACCGGAAGCTGGAGAATACCTTTGCTGCAAATATTAATATTTTCCGGTATTGCTTATATTGCAACGTTCATTACCGTAAACGGATTGCGGTTATTGGGTGTTGCATAATATTTCCCACAAATAACTAGTCTATATTTTTGTATATTTTAATAACAAATCAATTCCGGGTTTCTGTAAAGTTTATTTAAGATTTTTTTATTTTCTAACACATTATTTAATTATTTTATATAAGCACGAAACAAAAAACAGAGTAGATAGAAAATTATGAGTAAAGCAAAAATATCCATACGTTTTTTTGACGACCGTGAAGTACGAGCAATCTGGGACGAGCAAAATGCCAAATGGTGGTTTAGTGTGTTGGATATTGTTGCTGTTCTTACTGGCCAGAACGACTATGCAAAAACACGAAATTATTGGAAATACCTTAAAGCCAAATTAAAAAAAGAAAAAAGTGAAGTGGTTAGTGCCACTACCCAGTTGAAACTCTTGGCGCCGGATGGTAAAAAACGTTTGTCCGATATGCTTGATTTCAATGGTATTATTGCTTTGGGTAAAGAATTTCCAAGTAAAAAAGCAAATCGGTTTATAGAATGGTTTACTTATAGTAACGAAAGCATTGATGGAAAAAGTAAAACAAAAGCTTATGCCCTTTTTGAAAGTTCATTTATTGATAATATAGAAATTGGAACAATCAAAGGTTTGCAGCAAATACATGCATATTTGTTTGGTGGTTTATATGATTTTGCAGGACAAATCAGACAAAAAAATATTGCAAAAGATAGTTTCCAATTTGCCGCATCACGTTTTTTAGGCGATACATTAAAGAAAATAGAAAAAATGCCGGAAAACACATTTGATGAGATTATTGACAAATACATAGAAATGAATATAGCACATCCTTTTATGGAAGGTAACGGAAGAAGTACACGAATATGGTTGGATTTAATTTTAAAAAAACGCTTAAAAAAATGTGTGGACTGGAGTAAAATTAGTAAACGTGATTATATGAATGCAATGAAACTAAGCCCAACAAAAAGTAACGTTCTAAAAACTCTTCTGAATAATGCTCTTACCAACAAAATAAATGACCGTGAAATATTTATGAAAGGTATTGATTATTCGTATTACTACGAAGAGAATGACTAAATGGGAAACGAGAAAAAATAGCGTAACACAAAAATATTATTTTTTACCGTCCGGTAAAAATGCTTTTTTATTCAAAAAGATTTTACTTCCCAAATTTTTCCCGTTAAAATAATTTTCTTTATTCATTGAGGAATAAATAATATAATTTGTTGAATCACGATAAGCAGTAACAACTATAGGTTCGCCCAAATCGTTTTCTATGGTAAGTTTGGATTCTATTTTAGGAAGATTGGTCCCTTCAACATTTGCAAAATCATTATTGGTCAATCTAGAAAGTGTATTTAATACTCTCTCGGTTTTTGTAGAATCAACAGGTTGACCGTTTAACACCCAATTTTTACCGGTGTTGGCAAGTTCAAATGTTTCTTCAGGTAGTTCAAAGGTTAGTTTGTTCCATTTATTTTTATCAGATTTAATTACGGTTTCATCTCTAAAGTTATTTGCCGTTTTATTAAATATCATATCAAGAAAACCGTCAACTTCATAAATATCGGTACTTCCGGCTAATCTTACAAAAGTTGACATCGAACGCGGTTGTTGGAAAGAGAATTTACCGATTATTAAATTTAATGCTTCTTTACTTCCTTCTTTAACAACCACTCTTGTTGCAGCGGAATCGAGTACTTGGTATTTGGCAAATTTATCTTTGCTTCTTGCAGCTAATCTTTTAGGTTTAATTCTTAAAATTTGAACAAACAAATTTTTGATTTTTGCAAAAGGTACTTTATATTTTTTTCCGTTCTCTGTAGTTACTTCCCATTTGTTACCGGCTTTTGCCAATTTAACTTCTTTCCCTTTTTGTCCTTTGGGATAGAGTAAAATTTCCGTAACGGATGAAGTATCAACGGAAACTATATCCGTATTAAAAGTACGTTCTTTTTTTGTACTTTCCGATGAAAAAATAAGTATAGCCGCAATCAAAAGGACTGTAAATACAATCCATAAAGTTTTGTTTGAATTTTTATTAAACATAGTCTGTATTTTTTATAATGTTTCTAATTTTCTTTTTATATTGAAATCTTATAACACCGAATAAAATAATAATGATAATCGGTAATAAAAAGTTTGCATACTTAATTAAAGTTTTGGTTCCGTCTTCCAACTGCGCATCTAACGGTCGGGAAGTAATTCCTTTGGTTCTAAGCTCAATCAAACCGGTATCATCCGAAAGCCAGTCTATTGCATTTGCCATTAAGCTTACATTATCGGGTTGCAATTGTTGAGCTTTACGTCCTTCTCCGTTAACCGCAAAATCACCATCGCTAAAAACAACCATTTTATTAAATGTATTATTTGCAATCTTCCCTTCAACCGCAACGGCAACGGGAACAGATGATAGTTGAAAATCACTTGCTTTCCATTGTTTTTGAATGTTAAAGTATAAAGGCAGTTTTTCCATAGAAGATTTTTCGGAAGATTTTGCCAATGTTACGTAACTAATACTTGTATCTTTGGGTGTAACGGAAATTGAGCTTACAAAAGGAAATGTAACCGATTCCAATCCTTTTGTTATAGGATGATCCGTAAAGTTTGTTATTATTGGTAAATACGGAAATTTAACCGGAGTGTTAATTCTAAACATACCTTGTTGTTGCTGAACCATTACATTGCTGCAACTTGCATCAATTACAAAATTTTCTTCTATTGTAAGTCCGTATTTACTTAACCATTTGGGAATTCCGGTTTTAACTGCTTCGCCTTGTGCCGTTTGAAAATTACCTTTAACGGTATTTATGGCAAGTAATAATCTTCCGCCGCGGGAAATAAAATCATCCAAATATTTGAAATCTCTATCCGATAAAGAATCGGTTGGAGCAATAATAGCAAGGGTTTTGTAATTTAGCGGCACACCGGAAGTATCTGTGAATGTTACGGTTTTTACATCGTACATTACATTTAATTGTGCTCGTAATTGCTGCAATGCAGATAATGCCGGTTCACCGTTTCCTTGAAGCAAAGCAACTACAGGTTTTTTCTTTACGGATAATTTTTTAATTGCAGATGATAATGTATATTCCATTGCGGCACCGGGCTGAATAAACGGAATAGGTTCTTTTTTATCGCCCAATTGTAACAATGCACCAAGATATGCTTTTTGTTGTTTCAATTGGTCTTTATCACGAACGTTAATCATAATAGGACGAATACCGCTTTGCTGTGCTTTCATTTCTGTTTCCGGGTCTTCGTTCGGATTTACAAAATCATACACAACATTTCCGTTGGAACGGTTTGAATATTCAATTAACATATCTTTAAAATCTTGACGAACTTTTTCAATATCCGGAGGTAAATCTTCCGAGAAATATGCAGTAACCGTAACAGGTTCGTCTAAATTTTTTAATATACTTATTGTTGCATCACTTAACGAATATCTTTGGTCTTCCGTTAAATCAAGCCTGAAAAAATATCTTGTTGAAATTATGTTTATTAAAACGATAATTCCAATAGTCAGTAATAATGTTGTCTGAATTTTTCTTTTTGTTAACATATCTTTTTATCACTCTGCTATATTTCGTTTAGATAAAATTGAATCGGCTAAAACCAATCCTATTGTTACAATAGATAGAAAATAGATTAAATCTTTGGAATCAATTACACCGCGGGAAATTGATTCGTAATGTGTTGACAAACTTAAATAATTAAACAGATAAGCCAACGAGCCTGTAAAGCTTCCGGCAAGTACATCAAAAATAACTATAAAGAAAACACCTATAAATAGTGCTAACAAGAATGCGACTATTTGATTATTGGTAATACTGCTGGCAAAAAGACCGATACTTGTAAAAGCGGCGCTCATCAGTAACATTCCGAAATAACCGCTCCACACGGCACCGTGATCTATAGGACCAAGTAAAGAAACCGTAATGTAATAAGGAAGTGTTAATAAAAGTGCAACACCTATTAACATCATAACCGCAAGGAATTTACCGGAAACAACTTGCCAATCGGTAATAGGTTTTGTTAGTAAAAGTTCCAAAGTTCCGCTTCGTTTTTCTTCGGCTAACATCTTCATTGTTAAAGCGGGAATAAAAAAGAAAAGAGTCCAATAAGCTACCGAAAAAAACGGTTGCAATGTAGCTTGTCCAATAAAGAAAATATCGGAACCGAAAAGCCAAGTAAAAAAACCGCTTAATCCTAGGAATACAACAAGCAAAATATAAGCGGCAAGCGAATCGAAGAATGTTCTGAATTCTCTTTTGGCAATTATCCAAATTTGTT
>JALSNL010000102.1 GCA_026987055.1 Melioribacteraceae bacterium
ATGTTTTACATATACCGAAACAAATTGGTTTTCCGGGAAAAGATAATTTAACTATATCATATTAAAATGAGCCTGTTAAAAATATATGCTGGTAAACTGTTTTCCCTACGCTAAAGAAATCACTAAGCTATAATAGTTATGAGATTTCTCTTCTGATAAAAACATCGGAAGAGAAATATCAGTTTTAAATATCCAATTACATATCCCCTTGGCGAAACCAATTTGATTTAAGTATATCACAAAAAATTTTGCTACTTCCAATTGTAAATGTTTGGTTACCACTTCTTAACTATCATTTTGTTAACATCATTTTTCTAACTTCAGAAAAATTCTTTGATTCAATTTGATAAAAATAATTTCCGCTATTTAATTTACCTGCATCAAATTCTACTTTATAAATGCCGGGTGCTTTAACTTCATTTACAAGTTTTGCAACTTCTTGACCAAGTATATTAAAAACTTTTAACGAAACAAAACCCGTTGTTGGTATTTGATAACTTATTGTTGTTGTAGGATTAAACGGATTAGGATAATTTTGTTGTAAGTCATATACTTTCGGTATTACATTGTTAACTTTTACTTCCAAAGGTGTTGCGGCAACACCATTATCATGTATTATCCAATTGTAATTATTTATAATAGTCTGTCTTGCTATTGTTGGAGTTCCACTATAATATTTACTATCCACGTCTAATACTACATCATTTTGTAAAGTAAGTTGGGCCCAACCGGTTAATATATTACTGTAATTACTATCTGAAAGACTAGTAAGAGTAAACATATTCTTCATATCGATTACTTTACTTACATCCCAACTCGCAAGATCTTGATTAAAACTTGAAGCATTATTAAACATCTTGGACATATAAATAACATTACCGACATACCAATTACTTATATCCTGATTAAAACTTGAAGCCGAATTAAACATTGAGCTCATACCTACAACATTAACAACTTGCCAATTACCTATATTACCATTAAAACTAGTTGCTTGGTAAAACATGGCATTCATATGCGTTACATTACTTACATCCCAATTACCTATTTCTTGGTTAAAACTAGTTGCTTCAGCAAACATCCCCGACATATTTGTTACATTACTTACATCCCATGCAGCTATGTCTTTATTAAAGGCAGAAGCATTCATAAACATGTTGCCCATGTTTATTACACTACCTACATTCCAATTACCTATTTCTTGGTTAAAACTAATTGCGTGATAAAACATTTGAAACATATCTGTTACATTACTTACATCCCAATGATTTATATCTTGATTAAAATTAACTGCTTTATCAAACATTAAACGCATAGTGGTAACATTACCAACATTCCAATTATTTATATTTTGATTAAAACTTGATGCAGCATAAAACATTGCCTTCATATTTGTTACACTATCAACAGCCCAACCACCTATATCATTATTAAAACTTGATGCAAAACTAAACATATCACTCATATCAGTAACATTGCTTACGTCCCAAGCACTTATGTCTCCGTTAAAAGAAGTGGCACTAGCAAAGGTACCCGAAAGATCTATAATTCCGCTTGGCAATAATAAAGGCACATTTGTTAAATTACTTGCTAAACTGAATGCTCCGGCAAGACTAGTTAAACCAATATCTCCAAAATTTGTAACCTCTACAAGCTTATCTTGGTATAGTGAAAATTGTCCAAAGTGTGTAACTGTACCGCTAATTTTAACAGTGTATATCCCATCAACAGCATATGTGTGTATTTTATCTCCTGGAGTTGAGTAAAAATCCGTTGTACCATCTCCCCAAAAAACTGTAGCATTTACTGTTCCTTTTAGGGGAAGAGATATTGTTGTACCGGGAGAAAGGTTTGTATTAAAAATCAATTCCATTTTACTTTTTTTTGAAATTTGTCCAAATGTTACCGAGATAAATAATAATAAAAAACCGGTAATTTTTATTTTCATATCTGATTTCTCCCATTGTTAAAATATATTTTTATATTCATAAATTTTATAATCGTAAATTATGAACTTGTTTTTAATTGTATTTTGTTTTCTACCTAAATTCTTTGAATCTAATAATTTACCGTGTTGTTAAAAAAGAAGTTTTATTCTTTTGAAGTTTTTGATTTCTAATTATACGGATGGCACACTCTTTTGTTTTTGATTAAAAGGATATTAAGTCTTATAATACAAAGTAGTTGAAATTTAGTGTATTTGTCAAGTATTTGATAATTTTTTTTGAATTGAAAGTAAAAATGTTTTATAACAGATTGGTAATCAATTTTACATATATCGGAAGCAAATTGGTTTTCACAAAGGGATTTGTGATCTCATTTTCACTGTTAGCTCTTTAAGAAAAAGAGAATAAATCCTGCCCACTGTTTTGGCGGGCAGGCTAAATTATAAAATGAGCCAATCAACTTGCAGAGACCTTAAAAGGAACTAATCTGTTTTAAGTTTACCATAAAATCTAAAGTGTGTTTCTTCCGGCTCTATTTTAATTCTTTTATATAAATATTTCTAAACGAAACTTTAGCACTACTATCATGATTTTGCAAACCTATAAAACCTGATAGCGAGAAATCTTTTATTTTTCCACGTGGTTCTTCATTCCAATCGTTTACTAATTTTCCGTTAAGTTCCACTTTAATATTTTTATTAATAACGGTTATTTTATAATGATTCCATTCACCTGTAGGTTTTACTGCATTTATTTTAACAGGCTCCGCATCATAAACAGCACCTGTTCTATGAATAGCTTCCGGATTATCATCATCAATTTGAACTTCAAAGGAATGATGAATATATTCATTACTGGTTAACATTTTAGGAACTCTTATAAAAACCCCTGAATTTGTTTCGGGAGCAAGGCATTTAAATTCCAAATCCAAAATAAAATTACCGTATTTTTTTGCACTGTACCAAAACAAGCCCATTCCGCCACTTGATGTTATAACACCGGTAGTTTTATCCAATTCAAAATATCCAGGTCCGTAATGATTCCAGCCGTGTTTATTAAATCCATTATCATCGCATCTTAAAATTTGCTCGTACCCATTGTAATATGTGATACTTTTAATATATTTCAATCCTTTTGCAATTGATTTACTAGGATCAGGCTGTTCATCATCTCTTTCATGTTCCACAGATAAAGTTCCACAATAGTTTTGAAGAGTAAGCTCAGCGAGAATATCATGAATATTGGATTTTCCGGTACCAAAAGGAACATCTTTTGCTTTCTTCACACCAAATTGGTCTAAATCTTTCAAATGAATATTCATTACTCTACCTTTTAATAATCTCAAAGCTTCAACGGGTTTAATTCCGCTACGTGTCCAATGTCCCGTATCTCCGCAAATACCAATCCGTTTATCCAATCCCTCAATATTTTTAAGTGCTGTTTCAGGATTCCAATATTTTGACGGTTTGGGATGATTATGAATTCCAACTTTTATATTGTATTCTTTCACCATTTTATCAATGATGGAATAATCATCATACTTTGGTTCAAGAACCAAAACTTTTATTCCCATCTTTTTTACAAAATCAAAAGTTTTTCTTGCCGCAGTTTCATTATTTTCAAAATTTGTTACACCAAAAGCTCTAAGTGTTATTCCATATTTGTTTAATGCTTGTTTAACTTTTTTAATATCATCTTCACTCATTCCAACGCCAAATTTTTTCTTATCGTTATTCTTATATAATCTTTGACCAGGAAAAGCTTCCAAAAATTTAATACCAAGCTTGTTTACTTTTTCCAATGTTTCCATAAAGGAAAGTTTCCTGAAAGTCCAACATTGCATTGCCATAGGAATTTCTTTAATTCTGACTTCTTTGTAATTTGTGTTTGCAACTTCATTTTTTATATCAGATAAATGACGGGTTTGAGCAACATAATAAAAGTTGAAAACTACCATTGTTATAAAAACCACATAGTTAATTTTTTTCATAAATCCTCCGGGACATAATTTTTTTATAAAATATTTATTGTTATCAAGGAATAAAAATATTTTTTGAAATTTTATAATCTTTTAGTTTGAGATGAAAAAATATTTTTAGTATCTTGTAATTAAAACGTTTGTTCTTAATATAATTTAAATTTTGCTAAGTTTCCACAATGAATTTTAATTTGTAATTATGAATACTTTAACCGGAGTGATTTTCTGATTTTTTAGTTTGTTCCGATAAAAAACAGTCTGGCTAGATATATCAAAATGTACGTTTTTAATCTTGTGATAGGTTTTAGTTTAGAAAATATTTAATAAGAATTACTATGTTAATTTTTTTAAAATAAAGAAACTTTTATGGATGCTAATAAAACACAAGGGAATAACTATTTCATTAACGATTAAAAGTAGCCACCGGTTTATACCGGCGTTCACAAACTGTGTGGAGCAATCTAATAAATATAAATAGATGAAATTAATTATTTTTTTATAGGAGTTGCCATGAACAAAA
>JALSNL010000103.1 GCA_026987055.1 Melioribacteraceae bacterium
ACGGAAATAACAAAAAAGAAAATAGAAAAAGCTAAAGAGTATGGTTTTATTGAACCGGTTTCTCTTCATCCTGTAATTAATGAAGATATATGTATTGGTAGCGGTGCTTGTGTTACAGCTTGTCCGGAAAAAGATATTTTAGGTTTGGTAGATGGAAAAGGAAAGCTAGTAAATGCATCTCACTGTGTTGGGCACGGAGCTTGTTTTCATGCATGTCCGGTAGAAGCAATAACCTTGGTTATGGGAACAGAAAAAAGAGGTGTTGAACTTCCGCACGTAAGTCAAGAATACCAAACAAACATCAAAGGTGTTTATATAGCCGGTGAATTAGGAGGAATGGGTTTAATAAAAAATGCTGTGGACCAAGGAAAAATGGCAATGAATAATATTATAAACTCATTACCCAAAATTAAAAAAGCGGAATATGATGTTATAATTATTGGAGCAGGACCTGCCGGAATATCAGCAACATTAACCGCAGCTAAAAATAACATTAAATTTTTAACTATTGAACAAGATAGCTTGGGAGGAACGGTTTTCTCTTTTCCCAGAACAAAAATTGTTATGACTTCTCCGGTGGACTTACCTTTATATGGAAAAGTAAAATTAGTTGAAACTTCAAAACCGGAATTACTTTCTCTTTGGATGGAGATCTTAGAAAAAAATAGGATTTCAATAAACGAAAATGAAAAGGTTTTGGAAATAACAAAAGAGGAAGATTTTTTTGAAGTTGTTACTAATAATGCCGAATATACATGTTCAAAAGTTTTGTTGGCAATTGGTAGAAGGGGTTCTCCTAGAAAATTAGGAATTCCGGGCGAAGACAAAGAAAAAGTTTTTTACAGATTACTTGAACCCGAACTAATAAACAATAAAAATATTTTAGTTGTTGGTGGAGGTGATTCTGCAATTGAAGCGGCATTATTATTAAGTGAAAGAGGAACAAATCAAGTTACATTATCATATAGATCAGATTCATTTAAAAGAGCAAAGCCAAAAAATTTAGAAAAAATTATTAATGCAAAAAATGAGAATAGAATAAGTGTAATATATAATTCTACCCTTAAAAGAATTGAAGATAAAGAAATTGAGTTGGAAGTTGCTAAAGAAAAGACAATAAAATTAACAAATGATTTTGTATATATTTTTGCCGGAGGTGAACTACCAAATAAATTTTTAGAAAAAATTGGCATAAAAATTTCCAAAAAATTTGGAGAAACAGTATTAAAACATTAGTACTTTTTATATGGATTTTAATAACCGGAAATAATTTATTCGCTCAAATTTCACCTGGGAAATTAGCCAAAGCTCATGCGGATTTAGAGGGAATAAGTAATTGCACCAAATGTCATTCTTTGGGTAAAAATGTTCAAGAAATTAAATGTTTGAAATGTCATAAAGAAATTAGAAAGTTGGTTAATCTTAAAAGAGGTTTTCATTCCAACAAGGAAGTAACATCTAAAAAATGTTGGAATTGTCACGGAGAACACTTTGGAAGAAATTTTGAAATTATAAGATTTGACGAAAAAAAGTTCAATCATAAAAAGAGCGGTTATGAACTTATAGGAAGCCATAAAAACTTAGACTGTAAAAAATGTCATAATTCAAATTTTATTAGCGATAAAAAATTAAAATCCAAAACAAAAACATTTTTAGGTTTAAATAAAAATTGCATTACTTGTCATGATGATATTCATAAAGGAACATTAAATAATGATTGTGCAAAATGCCATACTATGAATAAGTTTACTCCTGCAGAAAACTTTAATCATAATGATGCAAAGTTTGTTTTAACGGGAAAACATAAAAAAGTAGATTGTGTAAAGTGTCATGTTATAGAAAAAAAAGGAAAAGAAAAATTTCAAAAATTCACTGGATTAAAATTCAATAATTGTAATTCTTGTCATAAAGATGTGCATAAAAGAAGGTTTGGTAATGATTGTAAATCATGTCATAATACGGAATCTTTTAATAAAATTTCAATGACTAAAAACTTTAATCATAATAGAACAAATTTTCCGTTAGTTGGAAAACATAAAAGTGTTAGTTGTAAAAGTTGCCATAAAAGTTCTTTGTCGTATAAACAAAAGCATAAAAAATGTTTGGATTGTCATAAAGACTATCATGGCGGGGAGTTTTCTAGTTCCGGAAAACCGAGTGATTGTGTAGAATGCCATAATGAATATGGTTTTTCTCCTTCTACATATTCTGTAGCTGAACATAATAAAAGTAATTTTCCGCTTGGAGGTGCGCATAAAGCAGTTGCTTGTATAGAATGTCATTTAAATAATGGGAAATGGAAATTTAGAATTAACGGAGAAACGTGCATAGCATGTCATAAAAATGTTCATGGTAATTCAATTGATAAAAAATATTTTAACAAAAATAAATGTGAGGCTTGCCACTCAACTTCTTCTTGGAAGAATGTTACATTTAATCATGCCAATACTAAGTTTGAATTAATTGGTGTTCATAAAAAAACGGAGTGTGCAAGCTGTCATTTTGATAAAAGTGTTTTAGACGAAAAAGCAAAACATTTTATAACAATTAATTCAAAATGTTCTTCGTGTCATGATGATGTGCACAGAGGACAGTTTGTAAAAGAAAATGAAGGAAACTGTAAATCATGTCATAATTTTAATAACTGGAATCCGGTTTTATTTGATCACAATAAAACCAATTTTAAAATTGAAGGTGCGCATAAGAATGTTGATTGTTTAGAGTGTCATAAGTTGGTTAATGATAAAAAGGGAAATTATGTACTGTATAAAATTGAGGATACAAGATGTATAAGCTGTCATTAATAATTTTACTAACTGTAAAAATTATTTTTGCTCAGTCTCCGCACGGAGCAAATTTCAATTATGATTGTCAAGAATGCCATACAACAAATTCTTGGAAAATTACAGGCAAAGTAAACTTTTTACATGACCAAACCGGGTTTGAATTATTAGGACAACATAAAGTTTTAGATTGTAAGTCTTGTCATTCTTCATTAAAATTTTCTTCGGCTTCAAAAGATTGTTTTCAATGTCATACAGATATCCATAACAACACGGTAAGTAAAAATTGTGATGAATGTCATTCTTCTAAATCTTGGGTAATAGAAAACATAAATGATGTTCACAGGATGAGTAGATTTCCATTGGTTGGAGCGCATCAACAAGTAGATTGCCAAAGCTGTCATAAGTCATTTAATAATTTGCAGTTTGAACAAATTGGTGCAGATTGCATTGATTGCCATTTTAAAGATTATGAATCAGCTCAAATTCCAAACCATAAGCAGGCAAATTTTTCCACTAATTGTGTTGAATGTCATAATGTCTCTGATCCTCAATGGTCAAGAGGAACTTTTGAGCATGACTTTTTTCCTCTTGAAGGTGGTCATAGAATTAGTAATTGTTTTGATTGTCATACTTCTAATACATTTAAAGGACTTTCTCAAGATTGTATCAACTGTCATCAGTCAGATTATAATTCAACTACTGATCCAAATCATATAAGTTTAAGTTTTTCGAAAGATTGTTTGGAATGTCATACAACCAGTCCAAACTGGAAACCGGCTGATTTTAAAATTCATGATGCTTATTATCCGTTAGTTGGGGCACACAAAACTATTGCAGGAGATTGTAAAAGTTGTCATTCTACAGGATATAAAAATACACCAACGGATTGTTTTAGTTGTCATAAGCAAGCATATAATAATACTTCTAACCCAAACCATAAAGAAGCTAATTTTTCAACTGATTGTAAAACGTGTCATACTGAAACAGCCTGGAAACCTGCATCGTTTGACCATGATAATCAATATTTTCCTATCTATTCGGGTAAACATAAAAATGAGTGGACTAATTGTTCTGATTGTCATACTAACCCTTCAAATTATAATGCATTTGAATGTATAACTTGTCATGAACATAGAAAAACTAAAATGGATGATGAACACAAAGGAATTAATGGTTATGTTTACCAAAGTATTGCTTGTTTAGGTTGCCATCCAACAGGAAATGAGAGCAGTAATTTTAATCATTCAAATACACAATTTCCATTAACAGGTTCACACACAACGGTGGATTGTGCAAGTTGTCATACAAACGGATATTCCGGAACTTCCACTGATTGTAATGCTTGTCATCAAAACAATTATTCAAGTACGGTAAATCCAAATCATACAGCAGCCGGAATAGATACAAAGTGTGAAAGTTGCCATACAACAACAAGTTGGAAGCCATCAACCTTTAATCACAGTACAACAGGTTTTGAATTGGCGGGGGGACATAATTTACCGCAATGCTCAAGTTGTCATTCGGGAAATACCTCAAATGCAAGTTCGGATTGTTACAGTTGTCATTCGTCTAATTATGCATCTGCACCGGAACATACGGCTCAAAATTATCCTAAGGAATGTCAACAATGCCATAACACAACAGAT
>JALSNL010000104.1 GCA_026987055.1 Melioribacteraceae bacterium
CATTTTTCAGTTTGCAATAATTTTAGTGTTATGTTAATATATAAATGACGGTAATCTAAAAACTCACCCCAACCCCTCTCTTAAAAAGAGAGGGACTGCTCCCTCTCCCTTTGGGAGAGGGTTGGGGTGAGGGTTCATTTGCCGACAAAATACAGTTAACTTTACATTAGTTTAATAATTTTTTCCGTAACTTTTTTACACGCTCTAATCTGCTTTCCAGTTTTTCTTTAATTTTAACAGAATTAATTTGAAAGTCAAGTATTTCATTACATAATTTCAAAGCTTTTTTCTTCTCGCCTTTTTTATTATAAAGCATTGCTATTTTATGTCTAAGCACAATATCATTATACACATTTCTATTTTCTAATGTTTCAACTGAATTTAATAACTCAGTATAAACAGAAATTGATTTATCTATATCCGTATCTTCATAAGCTCTTGCCAAGCCCCACTTAAAAAATCTTGAGTCAGGATATTTTTTCAGCATTTTCAAAGAGAGTGAAATTGCCTTATCACTTTGTTCATAATCTATGTAAATCCAAATTAAAGAGTAGGCGGCAAGATAATAATTATATGTTGAATGTTGAACAGCTTTTTCCAAAAGCTTAATTCCCTTTTCTCTGTTATCACTAATAAAAGGAAGCCAAGAAAGGAATTTTGTTTGTGCACTTTTCCAATAGTTATAAGTTCCGGCAGCAATGTATGCTTCATAAAAATTAGAATCTGTTTCCAGACATTTTTTAAAACCTTGTAAAGATTCTACACCGTTAGAGAGGGCACGCATTATATTATTTTGTAATGCTTGATAATATGCCATATAACCATAAATTAAAGCATTGTAGTAATTATACCAAATATTATTTTCATCTTGTTCCAAAAGGGTTTCTGTTTTTTCTTCGGCAAGTGTTAGAAGACTATCAATAAAATTACTATTAAAAGATTCTTCGTAGTCAACGGATTTAGCAATTTCCGTAGCGGCTAAATATATTTTACCAAGAGGATTGTTAGAATATTGTTTATCCAGTTGAACAAATATTTTATTAGCATCAGAATAATTTTGTAATAAAATTTCATTGATTCCCGTTGTAAGTAAGGAATCTATAATTTTATTAGGATGTGTTTGAGCAAATGTATTTGCAACAACAAACAAAAAGAAAAAAAATTTAGAGCGTGCCAAAAGTTCTATCTCCGGCATCACCTAAACCTGGTAAAATATATCCGTTTTCATTTAGTTCTCTATCAAGCATTGCAGTATAAATAGGAACATCAGGATGTTCTTTAGTTAAACGTTTAACTCCTTCCGGAGCAGCAATTAAAGAAGCCATTACACAATCATTGGCTCCTTTGTCTTTTAGAAATTGAAAAGCCGCCGAAGCACTTCCACCGGTTGCAAGCATCGGATCTAAAACTATCACTTTTGAAGTATCAAGGTTTTTAGGTGCTTTATAATAATAATCTATAGGTTTAAGTGTTTTTTCATCACGCTGTAAACCAATGTGACCAACTTTTGCATTAGGTATCATTTCAATAAATGAATTAACCAAACTTAATCCCGCACGTAAAACCGGGACAAGCACAACTTGTTTTTTTAAGTTATAACCTTTTGTAATTTCAAGAGGTGTTTCAACTTCAAATTCTCTTAGTTCAAACTCGTTACTAATTTCAATTGCAAGTGCGTAAGCTATTCTTCTTAAAGCCAAACGGAATTGGTATTCCTTTGTTTCTTTATTTCTTAAATATGTAATGTCTCTGCTAATTAAAGGATTGGAAACAATTTTTAGATTATCCATAAATATTCTCCTTTACTTTTCTGCCAAGCACCGAAAGTAAATTAACAAACGGCGATAGTGGCGGTGTATAATTAAATTGCATATCTGCAAGAGTTAAGACAGAGTTTTTATTATAAATCATATTGCTTATTAAATCGGCATAACCGGCAACTTCGGTTCCTCCTATAAATGAAGCTCCGAGTATTATTTTTCTGTTTTTATCATAAATAATTTTTCCGAATACTTTTCTGGAACCGGGCATTACGTGAACTTTATTCGGCACAACTGCTGTAACACTTTGAGCATTAAAATTTAGCATAAGTATTT
This sequence comes from Melioribacteraceae bacterium, assembly GCA_026987055.1. Taxonomy (GTDB): domain Bacteria; phylum Bacteroidota; class Ignavibacteria; order Ignavibacteriales; family Melioribacteraceae; genus JALSNL01. The sequence goes on from JALSNL010000104.1 coordinate 2,097, forward strand.
GTTTTGTAGTTAAACCGACTTGAGCAATAAAATTATTAAAAAGTTTAAATGCAGAGTTTGCAAAAACCGGCTCGGCTATTAGGTTTCCACCGGCTGCATTTTCTCCGGCAATATGTCCGTGGCGGTGTGCAAATGTTGCTAACGGAATGTAATCACTTCTATTTGTAATTTTATTTTTAATTTCAATATTATCACCGGCTGCATATATATTCGGGTTTGATGTTTTGAGTCTGCTATCAACAACTAAACCGCCAAATTTACCAAGTTTGAGATTTGCTTCTTTAGCTAAAAAAATATTTGGTTTTACTCCGGCTGCAACAACTGCCAAATCAAAATCAATATATCTTCCTTCATATTTGAATTGTTTAAATCTATTATCGGCAATAATAAATCTGCTTTGTTCATTAGAAGTTAAAAAACTTATTTGGTTACGCGTTAGTATATCTTGAATTAAATACCTTACTTCTTCGTCGGCAGCCGGCATCGGTAATTTTTCCAAATCGAGAATTGAAACTTGATAACCAATTTCTTTGAATGCTTCGGCTGTTTCCAAACCAATATAACCGGAGCCGATTACAAGTACTTTTCCATTTTTAATAGGAGTAATATGGTTTTTTATTCTTATAAAATCTTTAACCGATTTAAGACTAAAAACATTTTCCAGAGAAAATGGCAACTCATTAATTTCATTTGCAATTGAGCCTGTAGTAAGGATTAATTTATCAAAATCAAAAAGTACAATTCTATTTGTATTTTTTTCTATAATTTCCAATACTTTTTTATTAGTATCTATTCTCTTTACAAAATGTTTTGTAAAAACTCTAACACCTTTTGCTTTGTAAAAAGACTCCGGATTGAAATAAACAATTTTATTATAATCGGAAATTTCATCGGAAATAAGATACGGCAATTCACACGTACCGGTAGAAATAAACTCTCCGGCTTCAATAAGAATAACTTCGGCATTAGGGTTTGTACGTTTTGCTTTAGCCGCAGCTGCAGGTCCGGCAGCATTACCGCCTATAACAATTATTTTGTTTGAGGATTTATACATTTAACCTAGAACGATAAAAAATATTTAATTTTAAATATAACTATTTTTCTTTAAAACTAACGGTAATAGGTACGCCTTTAAAACCAAAGTGCTCACGAATTTTTCTTTCTAAAAATCGTCTGTAATGTTCCGGCATTTCTTTGCTGTTACTTGTAAAGAAAAGGAAAATGGGATATTTGTCTCCTACTTGCGTTACATATTTAATTTTAATTTCTTTCCCTCTCTTGGTTGCCGGAGGTTGGTTACGCTGTATTTCTTCAAGAAGTATTTCATTTAATGTACTTGTAGGTATTTTCTTTTTTCTTTCTTCTTGTAGTTCTTTAGCCATTTCAATTAGTTTAAAAACACGTTGCTTGGTTAGAGCAGAAATAAATACTATTGGGAAATATGCATGACTGCCAAGTTTATCTAATATTTTTTCCGAAAATTCCTTTGCGGTATTTGTTTCTTTTTCAATCAAATCCCATTTATTAACTGCAAGAATAATAGCCTTTCTTCTTCTAACAGCTTCATCAATTATTTTTTGATCTTGATTTTCCAATCCGCTTTGCGCATCTATCATAATTATGGCAACGTCACATTTACTTAGTGCACGCCAAGTTCTAACATTGGAATAAAATTCTATATTCTCTTTTACTTTTGTTCTTTTTCTTAAACCGGCGGTATCAACAAGAATAATTTCTTCTCCGTAATATTTCAATACGGAATCCAAACTGTCTCTGGTAGTTCCGGGGATATCGGTAACAATGCTTCTATCGTAACCTAACAATGCATTGGTTAGAGAAGACTTTCCAACATTAGGTTTCCCGAGCAGAGCAATCTTAAGTCGTTCATCTTCTTCCAAATCTTCTTCGGGAAAGCTTAACACATTTACCAAATCATCTAAAATATCTCCGGTGTTTCTTCCGTTAAGAGCGGAAACATCGTAAACATTTTCCAAACCGAATTCATAAAATTCCAATTTATCATTTTCAAATTTCGGAGTATCCGCTTTATTAACCAAAACAAAAGTAGGTTTTTTAGTTTTCCTTAAAAGTTCGGCTACTTCGGAATCCAGTGCGGTTATTCCGGTTCTTCCATCAACAATAAATAGTAAAGCATCCGCTTCTTCAATTGCAATTTCCACTTGCTCTTTTATTGCTATTTCAAATTTGTCGGTACTTTCCGTAACATATCCGCCGGTATCCATAATGCGAAAAGGCTTACCGTTCCAAATTACTTCTCCGCTTATTCTATCACGTGTTACTCCACTGGAATCATGTACAATGGAATCTTTACTTTTTGTTAAGCGATTAAATAAAGTTGATTTTCCAACATTAGGTCTTCCGACAATTACAACTAAAGGTATTGGCATTGTTAGTCCAAAGTTAAAAATTAAAAGTTATGAATTAAAAGAAATCTTTGTTCACAAAACTCTCACAAAGCAAAACATCATTTTGTTGTACTTGAGCGGAGCCAAAGATCTCTATTTCGAGTGGCATTAAGATTCTTCATTCGCCACAGCGAATTCAGAATGACAAATTTTAATTTCTCTTTTCACGAAAATTATTTTGTTTTTAGTATATTTTATAAAATTGCCCAGGTACAAAAACCCAAATTTTTTATTAAAAATTCATTTTAATATTTAATCTGGGATAATAATCCGTATAATAACCAATTGTTTCTTTTTGCACCGAAACATTCATCTGAATTTTTTTATTATATCTACTGGCACCCCAAGCCGCTTCTAGCGCACTAATAAAATGATTAGTAACAATTGTTATAACAGCCCACTTTGCTCCGTTGTAATAATCATTTGCTTTGCCGCGTTGTTTTGAATAATACTTAAATTGCGGTATTACCGGATCTACACCAAAAGTAAAATCAGTATTTTCATCACCGAATTCATCCCAGCCGACATTGAACTGCGTATATTTTCCAATCATTTCATAATATTGCTGATCACCATAAGGAGCTAGACGATGCGAATAATACTGTCCGCCGGGAGAACGGCTAACTTCATTTTCCAATTCGTTAAGTACATCCCAATTAACTTTATTATTAACAATTAAATTTTGATTGTAGTAATTCACTCGCTCTTGATTATTATAAATATCAGGATTAAGTTTTTCCAAATGATTCAATGTCCATTTAGCATACCGAACCGAGCTCCAATGTTGATTTGCATAGCTTTCAAAAATCTCCGTTTGGTCGTCACCCTTTTTATCATAAATAATTGTTAATGCAACTGCGGCAGCTTCAACACCAATGAATACTCCGGCAAGCAAATAGTCTTCATTATAAATTTGTCCAATTCCCGGTAATAAAAACGAATATGATCCTGCTAAAATTGGTATTTTTCTTTTATGATTAAAAATATCGGAATTAAATTTTTCCGGCTTATTATCAATATTTTGATAAATAAAATGAGAATCACTTTTTAATGAACCGGTTAAATAATTTTTCCCCGAATTTTGTGCAAATACTACATTTAATGAAATAAACAAAAATAAAAATTTCTTAATCATTTTAATCCTCTAAAAAGAAAAGTCAAAAAGTATTCCGCCATAAAATTTCCATTCTTTACCATAATTAACGGTTTCACCTCTTATGGTTTTTTGATATTTATCGAACGAATAGGAAGCGTTGAAAAACAAGCTTGTAGGAAATAAATAAAATGAAATCATTTTTAATCTTACTTCGGCACCTATACCTTTTTTGAAATCATTTAATTTTGGAAAACCTTCTGTCCAAGCATTTCCGAAATCTCCGCTTACCGAAAAGAAAAGTTTATCGAAATATAAATGTCCTAAACGGTAATCTATGTTTTTAAATACCGGAATTCTGTAAGTTAAATTTAACCAAACAATTTCATTCCCGCTAATTGCATAGAAAGGATAACCTTTCATTCCAATCAAACCGCCAAGATAAAAATCAAAAAAATCGGGTACTTTGGGACCTAAAATTGTTCCGCCTCTAAATCTTGCCGAAAGCGTATGATTGTTAAATACCGAAAAGTACTTTCTTATGTTCAGTTCCAATCTATGGAAATTAAAATTTTGATAAACAGGAACCAAAACACCATTTTCCGCTTCGTACTCACTTTCCGGATTATATTTATTCATTTCGTAATTATATTTCAGTTCAATATCCGTTCCTACGGGATTTATGTCTCTATCAATTGTAGGAGCTAATGATTTATATGTATATTTTAATTGTAAATTTCTTCCGATAAAATATTCATCGCTGCTGCTTGGATATAACACACTAGAGTTTGGGAAAATAAAACTACCGATACTTGCCGAATATTGACTATATATAAATCTAAATTCAACATGATTTTTTGAGGAAAAAATTTTATGCTTTGCCGCCAAATCAACTTCAAATAAATTATATGTTACATTTGTATTTACAATGTCTTCATAAGTCGGCGGATCTGTGGTATTATCAACACCGAATTTAATATCAACATCAGACTTTCTGCTAATGGAAAATAAATCCAACGAAATTACCGGTTTTAAGCCGAGACTAAAAAGTAAAGGGACTTTGTTTCTGTAGAAGAAAGATAAAAATAAATCACGCTCCATTCTTTTGTTTATTGAACCTCCGGCAAACAACGAATATCTGTTAAGCATATCGGTAGAACCGAGATAAACACCGGGCTTAATTTTATCAAGAAAATTTTTTGATGTATTATAATTGTCATAACGGATAAACGGCAGAATTGTCAATTTTGTAAATGCACTTGAATATTTTTCACGTTTGATATCAGGTAAATTATAATCATTAAAATTTTTAAGTTTGGCAATTTCTTGTTTGGTAAAATCACCATTGCTTTTTACTTCATCAAGAGGTGGATTTTTACGTTGAATATATTTTTTATTCGGATCTACTTTTTTAGATTCTTCTTTACTAATTTCAAATAATTTGTATCCCGTTGCAGTGTAACCGGCATAAACAATATTTTCTTTGTTGTTAACCACCGGCATAAATGCTCCGCCTGTAACATTAGTTAGCTGTGTTCTTTCTTTTGTTACCGGATTTAATTTATAAAGGTTATATATACCAGTTTCATCGGAGGCGTAAATTATATTTCCATCTTTGTCATAAGTAGCGTTACGTTCATCGTAAGGTTTGTTCAGAATAAATTTTTTACCGGAACCATCGGCTTTAATTGTGGCAATGTCTCTACCTTGGTGATAAGCATAACCAAAAATTATTGCAGAATCATCATTAGAAAATTTAGGATTAAAAACTTGCTCCCCCATTTCATAAAAAGTTAATCTTGTAAAATTCTTTCCGTTAATATCAACGATACCAAGATTTGACGTTCCGTCTTGTTGAAAAACAAAAACTATTTTTTTACCATCGTGGGAAACATTAGGATTGTTTGCACGCAAACCGAATGTTATTCTTGTTTCTTCTTCTTCGTCCAAATCGTAAATGTAAAGATCATGAACCTTTCTCCATTTAGGATTTTCCTCACTTAATTTTGCATAAACAATTTTATTGGTTCCTTTAATAAAATTAAAGGTTGAACGAATACCGGACCGAACCAATTCTTTTTCTTTTTTCTTAATATCATATTTATAAATTCCCGAAGTAGCAAAATAATCACCGCCGGCATTTGAGATGAAGTAAATTTGTTTTTCGTCAGGTGAAAAAACCGGATAAAAATTACCGAATCCATCTTCAACAAGTTCTTTACCTTTAACTAAATTTTCTTGAACGCTTTTTATTCTTCTTTTATAATCTTTTTTTATAAAGGAACTCCATTCGTCATAAATTTCATTACCGTCTTTACCAAGCACATCTTCAAAAGCAGCATCAATTGTAAAGTTTGTAAGTTTGCCAAGCTTGTATGTAATTTCTCTTATTTTATCTTCGCCATATTTTTGAGAAATGTATTTTGTTAAAGCAAAGCCAGAATTATAAACCGATTCATTGCCTAAGCTGGTTTTACTAAACACACCCATTTGGTTCCAGCTAAGCATTTTATTTTCAATTGCGTAAGAACGCAAAATCATATCGCGGTGCGAATCCCAATTATCATAATTGAATTCCGGTCTCATATATTGTGCAGTTCCTTCGGCAAACCAAGCGGGCATATTAATTGAAGCAATTGGATATGAAGCAATAAAATTAGGGAATCCGTAAAGTATATCCGGTCTTCTTTTATCTTCGTAATTTAGATATTGCAAATATATTGCCGGTGTTGATCTTCCTATTTTCATAGAAGCTTGTATTTGCACCATGTGAGTAAACTCGTGAGAAATTACATTGCGTAACCAATTATGAGTTCCCCGCAAATCAAAATCCAAAGCTGATGACCAAATTTCAATTTTGTTATCAAAGAAATATGTTGCACCGTTTGAATAATCATCAATATCTTTTATAACAAAATGTACAATGTCGGGTTCGTACTGATATAAACGTGTTATAGGTCCCCAAACTTCTTCGGCAATTTTCAAAACTGTTCTGGCGGAACGTTCGGTTTCTTCGTGATAATGTACATAAACATGCTTGCCTTTTAATGTGTACCAATTAAACTCAGGATCAAAATCATCTAACTGTGCATTGGTGATTTTTGTTTGTACAATAAACAGTATAAGCAATAGGGTTATTTTTTTCATATGAGATATTAAACGATTTTTTTTTGTTATTATTTTACAACTGCAATTTTAATTATTTTACTATCGGCTCTACCGAAATTGGACTTAACTTCAATTTTAGCAAAGTAAGCTCCGCTTTGAATATTACTAACATCCCAAGCTATTTCATTATCCAAACCACCTGTTGCATTGTACTCAAGTTTATCAACCAAGTCGCCTGCCAAATCGAAAATACGGATTGTTATTTTGGAATCTTCCGCAACGTAAGTTCTTATAAAAGTTTGGTTACCGTAAACAGGATTGGGCCAATTGTAAGTTCTGTTTTTGGGGAAAAAATCTTCCGTAAAACTTTTGCCGGTAGAAGCTTCAACAAAAGCATTATTGTTATTATTTCCAAATTTGTTTCCCCAAACAACTTTGCCGTTAGATTTTATGCTCCATGTAAAAAATGCATTATCATCGGTTAGGCTTGTAAACAATAAATCATTTTCTCTTTTAATTATTGTTTGAGCACCGGTAAAACTGCTACCGATTGAAATAGGGAAACCTTGCAACAAACTTCCGTCCAAACCGGAATATGCAAATATCAAACCGTTACGGGATGTGGAAATTATATCGGGATTATCGTCGTTATCAATATCGGCAATCATCGGATAGGAAACAAATTCCGAAATATCATTTTGTTCCACCGGAAAATATTCTGCCATATTGCCTTTAATATTAACGGCATTTAGTTTATTTCCAAGGTTGAAAAGAATATAATTTTCACCGTCTTGTTTTATATCGGCAAGTGAAAAGTCATCTATTATTAAATCGTCTGCAATATTAAATTCATATAAAATGGAAAAATCTTTAATTACGTAAAAAGTGTTTCCTTTAGCTAGAGCAATAATTAAATCCTTACCGTTACTATCTTTAGTAATTATTGTTTTTTTAATTTCCTTATCCAAAGTAACGGAATTTGTTCTACTTGAGATTTTTTTACCTGATATTGCATAAAGATTATTGCCGGAAAATATTACTTGAGAAATCATCGGATTTTGCATATCAATTGTTTCTATCAAGACCGGTTTATCTTCTGTATTTGTATCGAACGAATAAACAGCAATTGTTCCGTCATACAAACCGATATATAATTTAACATTATTTCCATTTTTTTTATACACAATAGGAGCATTACTATATTTACCCAAATCAATTGCACCTATTCCTAAAGAATTTAAATATCTTCCTTGAACACCAAATAAATATTTTTTGTTATTTTCTTCAATTAGTACAAAATTACTATCGGCAAAATTTTGACTGCTTAAGGCAATAGAATTTGATGAATCAATTCTATAAAGATTTGAATTTGATAGAATCCAAAATTCGGAATTTTTATTAGTATGTTTTATTCCCATAATTTTAGAGGTCAAATTCAGTTTATTAGAACCAAGCAGTTCAAGTTTTTCATTTCCTATTTTTAAATCAAACGTCATTGTATTAGAAATTTCCGAAAAATTTGAAAATGAAATTAAACTATTAGCTCCGTCGTTTGTGTTTGTATTAGGTTTTGTTGCAGCATCAAATTTATTTTTATAAAATTCGGATGGATTTCCTTTGTACCAAAAATCAAATTCATCACCTTCGGCAATAATTGTTGTTCCGAAAATAGTATTAAACTCTTCACCAATATCTTGAATGCCGTCAGCTTCTTCCAAATCAACGCCTCTTCTATTTTTATCGGCATTAATTTTATTGCCAGCTAAATTTTCTTCTATCACTTTGTTATCAATGTGCCAAATAAGAATACCGCTGCCCGGGACTGCCCAATCAAATTCATCAACATCAATAACAACACCATTGATTGTATCAACCTCTACATTATTAAAATTTAAAGTATCTTTTGGTAAGGATAAAGATTTAATAACACCGGCGACCTTATATGTAATTTTAATTCCGTCTTTGTTTGCATCACGTTGACGGTTTTCAACCAAATAATATTCGGATGAGTTAATTGGAATTTTAATTATTCGCGCATCTGTATTTTGTGCAACTTGTTTTGCAAAAACTTTAATATTGTTTTGTGTTGAATTAACAACAACAGGTTCTTCCCAGCCGAGAAATATTTTTTCCCAAGCGGAAGGTTCGGGCGGAAACAATCCTTTATAGGCAAACAGAGATTGTCCGTCCATTAGCCCAAAGCGTCCGATGGCACTTTTCCCATTTTCGGAATTAAACAAATCCGGTAAACCGAGATGACTTGCTATGCTTGAGACCAACAAACCGTTGATTGATAATTCCAATAAAACAGATTCACCTATTCCTTTTTCTTCCCTTGATTCTGTTTCCGGTAATATCATTGTATTGGTAATTGTTCCGTTATTTCCGGCGGCAAAGCCGGTAAAAGAATCGCCAAAATATTTTTTGTAAGTTTTCAAGTTAAAATAAATAGAGGGTAAGTCTCTAGCTTCTCCCAACAATTGATTCGTACTAATATCTTTTCCAACACCGGCATGAAAAATTGCAAAAAGATTATAATCGGCAAAATTTATATTCTGATTTTGCTCCACCGCCAATTGCCAAACCTCTTTGGAAAAATCCGCCAAAGGCTTGAAGTCTTCATTTTCTTTTGGAGAATAATCCCGCATAACTTTGGAAACCGTTACAACATTAGGTAAAACGGTATATTCTATACTTAGATTATTATTAGAAACTTTTGCAAAATAATTTTGTGCAAATTTCAGATGATCGGAAAAATAATTAACATCGTGAGGTAACGGATCTATAATTGAATTACCATAATCTTTTGTATAAATTGTTCCGAATTTTCCATCACCTTGAGTAAGATCAAATTTATCTTTTTGAAATTCAACCATCACTGCTAATATTTTAACTTTACTTAGCTTGATTGGATTAGCTGCTATTCCGGAAGATATCTTTTTTGAAATAAAAGCTTGAGCAGTTAAACTACTCAAGCTTATTAAAATAAGTACAATACTAATTTTTATTTTGGTCATGTCAGATTAAATTCCTCTTGGAAAACCTTTAGTGGATTTGTGTTTGGTTCCGCCCCAGCCAATAAGCAAACTAAAACGTAAAGTATCAGAAAGAGGATGATTTTCGCCGCCTTTAAATACATCGGTTGTAATATAACTAAAGTCAAAGCCGTAAAGATCATATCTTAAGCCGGCACCAATTGTAACAAATTTTCTATTTCCAAAATCCGGATCTTCATAAAAGAAGCCTGTTCTTAAAGCAAATTTAAAATCATCATCTCCGTACCAATATTCAAGTCCCATTGAAGTAACAACATCTCTCATTTCAGTACTAAAATCATCATCAAACCAAGATGTAAAAATTGCTTTATAGAATTTATCTCTTTTACCATCAGCATTTTTCTTTCTATCAACAAGCAACTTGCTCATATCACCTGTCCAAGTAAGTGAACTGTAATCATCTTGCATTAGCATAATAGCTAAACCCAACCTAAAATTTGTAGGTATCGGGTCAGCTTGAGCTTGATCGATATAATAAATTTCAGGTCCAATATTGCTAACATTAATACCTAAGCTAAATCTGTTACTTAAATCTCCAATAAGCGGAATTTTAAATTCTTCCGGTCTCCACATAGTTGCAATATCAAAACTAACTGATGTAGCAACACCTTCACCAACTTCACCGGCTGTCGGTTTATCGGAAAGACGACTGTGAATAATTCTAAAGTTTAATCCTAAACCCCAATCAGGATGAAGCTTTGTAGAATAACCTAACGTCAAAGCAGCATCAAAAGATCTGAATTTTCCTAAAGGATCAGGGGAACCTTCTCCGGTTCTAATAAATTCACCAAAGTTCATATAGGTTATGCTGGAAGTAACACTGCCACCAATTTCTTCTATATATTGTCTGTAGGTTAAATAATCGTAAAAAAGATCATCCAAACCGAATTGTGGTAACCAGTTACTATGTGTTATGCTTACTTCCGTTCCATCTAAAAATGCAATTCCCGCAGGGTTCCAAAAAATTGCTGCAGAATTATCTGCCAAACCACCACCGGATTCTCCGATTCCGCCGGCTCTGGAATCGGGAGCTAATAACAAGAAAGGAACAGCCGCCTCGCCTTGCGCCATAATTTTGTTGCTATTAAACAATGTCAGAACTCCTAAAATAAGCATCATTGTTAATCGTTTCATATCTAAGTTTCCTCCTACTAAATGTATATTATTTTTATTCAAGGCAATTTTAATTTTACCTAATTACTGCTATTTTTCCAAGTATATTATCTTTATATTTACCATCGATAGTTTCAATATTTAATTTATAAAGATAAGTTCCGTTTGCTATGGCATCATTATCTTTATCTTTTCCATCCCACTTAATTTTAACAAATTTATCGGGAATGCTTTCCTTTTTTATTTCTTTAATCAATCTTCCGGCAACAGTATAAATTTTAATTTTTACATTTATAGCATCGTTAAGATTATGCTGAAATGTAAAATATGTGTATGATGAAAAAGGATTAGGATAATTATACACTTCGCGAACTATTAGTTTACTATCATCAACAACAGTAAAAAAATTCTCTTGTGATGAAAAGTTATTGTAAACGTCCCATGCTTTTATTTTTATTTTATAATCACCTTTTTCCAAAGCCGAAAATTTATAACTTATCTCTCCTTTCTTTCCACCGGAGTTTAAGTCTCCAATAAAATAATCTGTTAAATCAATGGAGTTTTGTTCATCATCATTTAACACAGCTTCTAATTTATGTCCTATGCCAGCACCGGTTGTGTTAAGTCCGGTTTTATCAAAAAGTTTTACATGAAGCATAAAATTAGGACCTACCAAATATGAGTTTTCCATTTCGTCATCGTCATATAAAATTTCAATTTCAGGACCTTTGCCATCATTGCTTTTTGTAGTATCTGTTCCACCTACAATAATATTATCAGTATATCCGATTCCATCAACATCATCATTAAAAAAGTAAACAACTATTTTACCATTTTTATTTTCATAAGAAATATCTTTTGGAACAGTAAAACTTGTAGCAAATTCTCCGTTGGCAATAGATACACGTCCTCTAAAAATTACTCCGTCTTGCACTTCCATATTATAGCTTATATCATCAAGATGTATCATTCTTTTAGAATCAAAAACCGTAATAATTCCCTCGCCATTAAATGATGAGTTATTACCATTTGCATCTAAAACTCTACCTTTGATATTTACATTGCTTAAAGCTTTTATTTGTACAGGGGTTGTTAAATCGCTATTGTTTACCTTTTCAACCTTAGCCGGTAAATTTGGAATATCCAACCTTAAATAAGGATCACAGAACAAATGATATTTTTCATCATTAGTCTCTATTCTGGTTTGTTTTAGTCGGAAATATGCATTACCCACCGGAACAGGGAAACCTTTTGAATCTTTTGTCCCTAGCAAATTATCGTAAAACAAATTATTTAATGCAGCATTAGAACTTGAATAAACAGGACGAACAGCAGACAATCCACCAATCATTCCTGCATCTTCCATTAAAACCATTTCTTCGGTTGCACTTTGCAAATTCGGGTCATCATATTTCCCAAAATCGCATGTAGCTGCCGTAAGGAAAAAATATTCTTTATTTTTTAATTGAGGAATTGAAATGCTTCTTTGGAATACTCTTTCATGTGCCCAAACATCGGGATTACCATGACCAATATAATTAAATATTAAAGTTCCATTATTCATTGCGTCAAGTATTGCTTTGTTTACGTCCGGCTTTCTACGTCCTAAACCGGTGTTAACTGTTTTATAATTCGACAGGTAAATTTTATTTAGTTGAAAGTTTTGCGGAATGTGATGTTTAGCCAGTTGTTCCGATTGTCTTGTATGTCTAGCTCCGTCATTCCCACCTTTTGATGTTAGACCATCATCCGCCAATAAACTAATTTTGTTGCGCCATAATCCTTTCTGTAGAACTGTTTCATATTTAATAATTTTATCAACAACACTTTTTGCTTCATCGGTAGTTGTAACATTTAATCTTCCAATTGCTAAATCCGCTTTATCGTCATTGCCGCTAATTCGCGAATAAAAATCATCGTACGGATACGAATCTAACTCGCTTAAAGATTTTAATGTTTGATATGTAGGGATAAAATTTAATCCCTTCCCTAGTAAATCATAATAATCATAATCTCCGTCGCCTAAAAGTAAAACATATTCGGGTTTAATTTCCCAATTGTTATAAGCGTATTTTAGAAAATCTCTTATAGATGTAGGATCTAATAATCCTCCGGAAAATTCATTATAAATTTTATCTATATAAACCAGTTGACCGGAAATTTTAAATCTTGATTCATTTTCTCTATAGTTTAATAAGCGTTCAGCTTGTTCTTGAAATTTTTTATGTGTGATAATAACATATTTTCCACCGGTAGATATTCCCCTAATATTGGAGTTATCAATTTTTTCTCCTTTTGCCGGAACTTTAAGTTTTCCTGTATGTAAAGCAATATATTTTGTTATGGAATTATTCGGTTCGTTACTTTTAAAAGTAATTTGTCCGCCGGATTTTTCAACTTCAACCATTTTTACATTTGAATAATCAGAGATGTTAAATACTAAAATATCACTTCCGGAAAATCCAGGCACAGTATATTCGTTTACTCCTACTTTTGATTGAGAATAAAAAATTAAATTATCATCAACAGCATAAAGTTTTTGATAATATTTTATTTCATAATAATCCAAGTAAGCTCTGTCACCAATAGAAGTAGGTGTAATTGTAAACTTTAATACACTCCGGTTATTAGGTAATGCTCCAATATATTTAGCCGTACCATATTTATCATTTCCTGCTTTATATTGTGCATTATCATCAAAGCCAATACCCGGGACGGAGGTATTTAATATTTTTTTATTGTTTTCGTACAATGCCAATTTAATACTTGCCGGAGAACTATTAATAAAATGATACGAATAGTTAATTGTACTATCCGCTATAAATTCATTCAGCATATTTGTGTAAGTATTACTTGTTTTGGAATTGGAAAAATTATCTCCTACATTTATCAATCCGGACCCTAATAAATTCTCTTTATCGTCGTCATAAAATTTAAATGCAACGGTTGAAGTTTGTACAAAATCAGCTTGACTGTTAACACTATTTTGCAACTGCATTCTTTTTCCGTTACTACCGCCAAAGGTAATCCAGTAATAATTATGTTTGGAATACCAATGTTTATTCCTCTTTATTTTTCTTTGAGTTTTGTTGTATTCAAAAAAATCAACTCCTCTTGCGTAAAATAAAATATAATCGTTATCATTAAATTTTCCGTCTTCTTCGCCTGAAACAATTATTGCATTTTCAACTAAATCTTCAGGTCTTGTGTTGCTAATTTCCCAAGGTAAAATATATCCGCCATTGTTATATATTTTTATTGTTCTGGGATCAATTGTATTTACATTAATTCCCAAATTGGATAAATATGATTTATCAATTTTATAAATTCCTTCTTCGTTTATATCAAATCTATACCAATCCCCTTTTGCCAAAACGGAATTATGAACAGATTTTTTAAGAACCTTTTGTTCAACTCCCCATTTTTTTAGTGCTTTGGAATTTATAACTATGTTAGTAAGGAAATCCGAATCTTGAATTTTTACAAAGTTTTTTGTGGAATTGAAAGAAATTTTAAATATTATTTTACTGTACAATTTTAATTGTTTATTGTTTACATCAAATTGCAGCGGATGAACATTAATTGTTTGAACCTTTACATTTCTGATTAAACCGAATTCACCGAAAGTAACTAACTCTT